>NZ_JAWOTX010000005.1:84456-323780 GCF_033339115.1 Vibrio sp. 947
CTGCGCGTCCTTAGCTCAGCTGGATAGAGTACCTGGCTACGAACCAGGCGGTCGGAGGTTCGAATCCTCCAGGACGCGCCACTTATTAAAGGGTAATGCCCTGATGTTGACGAAAGTCGATATCGAAAACTGCGCGTCCTTAGCTCAGCTGGATAGAGTACCTGGCTACGAACCAGGCGGTCGGAGGTTCGAATCCTCCAGGACGCGCCACTTATTAAAGGGTAATGCCCTGATGTTGACGAAAGTCGATATCGAAAACTGCGCGTCCTTAGCTCAGCTGGATAGAGTACCTGGCTACGAACCAGGCGGTCGGAGGTTCGAATCCTCCAGGACGCGCCACTCATTGAAACAGCCTCGCAATTGCGAGGCTTTTTTGTATCTAGACATCTGAAATATGGCGTAGGATCACTAGAGCCTATGTTCCTCTTTTTTAAAAGCGAATATGTGCGTATCTAAGCAATTTGCTATCAAGCTTCTGTCGCATCGTGTGAAATCATCCTGATTATCCCTCCTATACACTGACTTCCATTTTTCATTTCAATTACTCTCATGTAGTTACTTTGTTTTTTATTTGTTTATTAATTGTTAATTTTATTCATCTTTTTGTTTTTGTTGGTTTTTACTGCGTGAGTACCGATTTGATTTTGAAATCTAAATCGCAGTTTTTATTTATGTCCTCCTTTACTCTGTTCGTAAGGTGATAGCGATTTGAAGTGATTATTTTGTCATGAACTGTGATCTGTGTAGTGAATAAATAATCATTTATCAGGATTACTACAAACCTTCCTTAAACAAAATTGACAAAATTTAACCAATCGAGATAATCCATGGGTCGGGATTTGACACTATTAAAGTCCTGCACGTTGTCAGGATGACAAAGAAAGGAAGCAACATGACTAATATAGGAAGCCTGCTAGTAGATGCGGCCACCCTGATGCTAACGGGGATGGCGGTCGTATTTATTTTCCTCACTATTCTTGTTTATCTCGTTCGGTTAATGTCGAAATTGGTACCAGAAGAAGTACCAGAGCCGATCGCAGCACCAAAAACAAACACTAATATTCAATCAACCTCTTCAGCTGTTAGTCCACAAGTAGTGGCGGCGATCTCGGCTGCGATTCATAAACATCGCGCCTCATTCGCGAAGTAGCCGAACTAGGATTAAAAAGGAGTTTAAGAGCATGTCTAAACCACTAGCTATTACTGATGTGGTCCTTCGTGATGCCCATCAATCACTATTTGCTACGCGTATGCGTATTGAGGATATGCTGCCTATCGCAGCTGAGTTGGATAAGGTTGGTTACTGGTCTCTAGAGACTTGGGGTGGTGCAACATTTGATTCTTGTATTCGATTCTTAGGAGAAGACCCTTGGGAGCGTTTACGTGAACTAAAAAAAGCGATGCCTAATACACCAATGCAAATGCTACTGCGTGGTCAAAACCTTTTAGGATACCGCCATTATGCCGACGACGTAGTAGAGAAGTTTGTTGAACGCGCGCATGCTAACGGCATGGATGTATTCCGTATTTTTGATGCAATGAATGACGTGCGAAACTTCCAGAAAGCCGTTAAAGCAACGGTTGATGTTGGTGCGCATGCTCAAGGTACGTTGTCTTACACTACGAGCCCAGTGCATAACGCAGACACTTGGGTTGACTTGGCAAAACGCCTAGAGGATTTAGGTTGTCACTCGCTGTGTATTAAAGATATGTCTGGCTTACTTAAGCCTTATGAAGCGGAAGAGCTTATCACGCGTATCAAAGCGTCTTGTGATGTGCCATTGGCACTTCATTGTCATGCAACAACGGGGCTGTCTACAGCAACAGCGGTAAAAGCAGTCGAAGCCGGTATTGATATTCTCGATACTGCGATTTCTTCAATGAGTTGTACTTACGGTCATACACCGACTGAAACGGTAGTCGCTATGCTAGAAGGCACCGAGCGAGATACCAATTTGAAACTCGAGCAACTGGAACCTATCGCCGCATATTTCCGTGAGGTACGTAAGAAGTATGCGAAGTGGGAAGGCCAGTTAAAAGGAGTCGATTCACGCATCCTGATTGCTCAAGTGCCTGGTGGTATGCTGACCAATATGGAAGGCCAGTTGAAAGAGCAGGGTGCTGCGGATCGCATTGATGAAGTATTAGAAGAGATCCCTCGTGTACGTGAAGATCTTGGTTTCATTCCATTGGTGACTCCAACTTCACAGATCGTCGGTACTCAAGCGGTGATTAACGTGCTTACTGGCGAGCGCTATAAGAGTATTACCAAGGAAACCGCTGGCCTATTGAAAGGTGAGTACGGTCAAGCGCCAGCCGAGTTAAATGCAGAACTGCAAGCGAAAGTGCTTGATGGTAAAGAGCCAATTACCTGTCGTCCTGCCGATTTACTTGAGCCTGAAATGGAGACGCTTACGGTTGATCTGATGGAGAAAGCGAAATCAGAAGGCATTAAGCTAGCAAGTGAGCGTGTTGATGACGTACTCACTTATGCACTTTTCCCTCAAGTTGGGCTTAAGTTCCTTAAGAATCGTGAAAACCCAGAAGCATTTGAGCCTGCACCAACGCTAGAAGCTGAGAAGCCTGCTGTACCTGTAGCTCAACCAGCAACTGGTGGTGTAGAAACTTATAGTGTACGTGTTGACGGGCAGGTGTATGAGGTGGAAGTTGGCCCTCAAGGTGAACTGACATCTGTTGCTCCTTCTAATGCACCGGCAAAATCGGCTACACCTAGCGCACCTTCTAATGCTTCAGCAGAAGCGGTACCTGCTCCTCTTGCAGGTAACATCTTCAAAGTGAATGTTCAACCTGGTGCTGAGGTAGCTGAAGGCGATGTATTGCTCATCCTTGAAGCGATGAAAATGGAAACTGAAGTACGAGCGGCGCGTGGTGGTGTGGTTCAAGAGCTGAACGTTAAAGAAGGCGATGCTGTCACAGTAGGTGCGCCTCTGTTGAGCCTGGCGTAAGGGAGTATCATGGACGGATTGTTAACCCTTTGGGCAGAAACAGGGATCGCTAACTTCGAGTTCGGCCAAATCTGTATGATGCTGGTTGGTTGTACCTTGCTGTTTTTGGCAATTAAAAAAGGATTTGAACCTTTACTGTTATTGCCGATTGGTTTCGGTGCTATTTTGGCGAATATTCCAAATGCTGGCTTTACTGAGCCTGGTGGCTTGCTCTACTACGTTTACTACATTGGGATTGAATCGGGTGTGTTCCCGCTATTGATCTTCATGGGTGTGGGCGCGATGACCGACTTTGGTGCTTTGATCGCAAACCCAAAAACGTTGTGGTTAGGTGCGGCTGCGCAGTTTGGTATTTTTGCAACACTGTTTGGCGCTATTTTACTCAACTATGTACCTGGCATGGAGTTTTCCATGGCGGATGCATCGTCTATCGCGATCATCGGTGGTGCTGATGGGCCAACAGCGATTTTCTTAGCAAGTAAGCTCTCTCCAGATCTGCTAGGTGCGATTGCAGTAGCGGCATACAGCTATATGGCATTGGTGCCGATCATCCAGCCACCAATCATGAAAGCACTGACAACCAAGGAAGAGCGTCAAATCAAGATGGCTCAGCTTCGTCATGTTGGTAAATGGGAGAAAGTCATCTTCCCGCTTGCTGTATTACTGATGACGATTCTGTTCTTACCTTCAGCTACGCCATTGGTTGGTATGTTCTGTTTGGGTAACTTGATGCGTGAAGCTGGTGTGGTCGATCGTTTATCGAAAACTGCTCAAAATGAATTGATCAACATAGTGACTATCTTTTTAGGTCTTGGTGTTGGTTCTAAGCTGCAAGCTGAGCAGTTCTTGAACCTAGAAACGTTAGGTATCTTGGGGTTAGGCGCAGTTGCATTTAGTATCGGTACTGGTGCGGGCGTCCTGATGGCGAAACTGCTTAACAAGTTCTCGAAAGAAGACATCAACCCACTTATTGGTGCGGCTGGCGTTTCTGCGGTACCAATGGCCGCGCGAGTCGTAAACAAAGTTGGTTTACAAGCTAACCCGCAAAACTTCTTGTTAATGCATGCGATGGGACCAAACGTTGCTGGTGTGCTGGGTTCAGCCGTTGCGGCTGGTATATTGTTAGCACTTGTTGGTTAGACATTATTGAAAATGGAATGATCAACCAATTTACAAAATCACGATTAACTTAGGTTAACAAAATGGTTTATAGTCAAAGGGATGCTTTCGCATCCCTTTTTGTTTTCTTGCAGGGAATGGTTTATGGAACACAAACAGATCGTTATCACTGAGTTTGGTGATGCCAACGTACTCGCGATTCAACATGCTTCTACACCATCACCACAGCCTGGTGAAGCCTTAGTAAAAGTCGCTTTTTCAGGCGTAAATCCTATTGATGTCAAAACTCGAGCTGGGCTCGGTTGGGCGGCAGCGCAGAATAAGGATAATTTACCTTGGGTGCCAGGTTACGACATCTCAGGAAAAGTGATGTCTTGTGGAGAGGGGGCATCACGTTTTAATGAAGGTGATGAGGTGGCTGGATTTATTGGTTTCCCAGTTCGAGGCGGTGGTTACAGTCAATACATATGTGTTCCAGAAACTGAGTTAAGTCATGTTCCTAGCTCTGTCACTTTAGAGGCAGCTGCTGCATTACCGTTGGCGGGACAAACTGCGGCACAAGCTCTCAGTAAGGCTAATGTGACGGAAAACGATCGCGTACTTATCCTCGCTGGTGCCGGTGGTGTTGGACACCTCGCGGTACAAATTGCGATCGCGACGAAAGCGGAAGTCTTTACAACCTGCAGTGAACGAAATTTAGATTACCTTGCGACGCTCGGTGCTCATGCAGTGAACTATCAATTTGCACCAGTGTCAGAACGTGTTGAAGATGTTGATGTTTTGATTGATTTAGTAGGCGGAGATGCTGCGTTAGATGCGCTTAAATGCCTGAAAGACAATGCGAGAGTCATCACCGTTCCAACCATCACAGCTGAGCTGATTTGTGAAAAAGCCAAACTCCTAGGCTTTGAGGCTAGTGGCATGTTGGTTGAACCAGACCCTGCGCAGTTAGATACCTTGTTGTATATGGTCGGCGTTGGCTTACTGAAGACTGAAATTCAACAGGTTTATCCTATGAGTGATGTCATTGGTGCTCACCAGCAGGTCGAATCAGGAAGAACCAGAGGCAAGGTGTTGCTTGATATGACATGCTAGAAGCATTTAACACGAGTTTTGAAAGTTTAGCGCTTTGGTTTTCAGATTCAGCATTATGGGTGCTTTTCATGACCGGTTTTCTCAGTGCCACGTTGTTGCCTGGTGGTTCTGAGGCGGGCTTAGTTGCCACTCTCTCATTAAATCAATACTCCGTTTCTTCAATTGTTATGGTCGCTACTATCGGTAATACGCTTGGTGGCTTAACAAATTATTGGCTTGGCTTGTGGATTCCCAACAAAGCACAAGAGGAAAAGCACGGTCATACCGCATTAAAGTGGCTCTCTAAGTATGGCTATTGGGGATTATTTTTTAGCTGGTTACCTGTAATTGGAGACCCGCTGTGTTTAGCCGCAGGGTGGCTAAGAATGAAGTTTCTGCCTTGCGTGATTTTAATATTTTTAGGAAAGGCTGCTAGGTATAGCTTACTTGCGGCCATCTATCTCGGATTATTTTAAGGAAAGTACATGAAGATGTTTTGGGTTGGCGCGTGTTCACTGTTGGTGATCACGGGCTGTGCATCAAATACGCCAGTTTCATCACTGCCGAAAGGGGTAACTTTCGTTGAGTCATCGAAAGCTGAAGAAGGCAAAGTTAAGATTCCATACCAAAAGTATAAACTCGATAATGGTTTAACGGTGATCTTAGCTCCTGAAGATTCTGACCCATTGGTCCATGTGGATGTGACTTACCATGTTGGTTCAGCTCGTGAAGAAGTGGGTAAGTCTGGTTTTGCGCATTTCTTTGAGCACATGATGTTCCAAGGCTCAGAGAACGTTGGTGACCAAGAGCACTTCAGAATCATCACAGAGGCTGGCGGCACGTTAAATGGTACAACAAACCGCGATCGTACTAACTACTTTGAAACTGTCCCTGCTAACCAGCTCGAGAAAATGCTGTGGTTAGAGTCTGACCGTATGGGCTTTTTGCTGGATGCGGTTTCTCAACGCAAATTTGAAATTCAGCGTTCGACTGTAAAAAATGAGCGAGCTCAGCGTTACGATAATCGTCCTTATGGCTTGATTTGGGAGCGCATGTCCGAAGCGCTATATCCTGAAGGTCATCCGTATTCGTGGCAAACCATTGGTTATGTTGAAGATCTTGATCGTGTTGATGTGAACGACCTCAAAGCGTTTTTCTTGCGTTGGTATGGCCCAAACAATGCGACTATCACGATCGGTGGTGACTTAGACGTTGAACAAACTCTAGAGTGGGTAAATAAGTACTTCGGTTCGATTCCTCGTGGTCCTGAGGTTGAAAATGCGCCGAAACAACCTGCAAAACTGCAAGAAGACAAATACATCACGCTAGAAGATCGTATTCAACAACCTATGGTGATGATCGCGTGGCCAACAACCTACAACGGCGAAGAAAGCCAAGCGTCTCTCGACACGTTATCAGAAGTATTGGGTGGCGGTACCAACAGCGTGCTCTATCAAGACCTAGTGAAGACTCAAAAAGCGGTCGATGCTGGTTCATTCCATGACTGTGCTGAACTGGCGTGTAACTTTTACGTTTACGCAATGGGTGATTCTGGAGACAAAGGCGACCTATCAAAACTGTACGACGAGCTTTTACAATCACTGAATCAGTTTGCGGAAAAAGGCGTGACAGAAGATCGCCTTGAGCAGTTGAAGGGTAAAGCGGAAGCGGATGCTATTTTTGCGCTAGAAAGCGTTAAAGGTAAAGTGACTCAGTTGGCTTCCAACGAGACATTTTTCGGCGATCCTGATCGTCTTGAGCAACAGCTTGAACAAATCCGTGCAGTTACGCCGACTTCGGTAGAAAAAGCGTATACGGACTTTATCCAAGGTAAGAACAAAGTGACCCTAAGCGTGGTCCCAAAAGGAAAAACAGACCTTGTCGTAAAACCTGCGACCTTTGTGACACCAAAGCGTACGTTGCCAGAATATGAGAAGATTTCCGATGACCAATTGGCGTATCGTCGTGCGACCGATAACTTCGATCGCTCAGTGCAACCGCCAGTAGGAGAACCAGTGAAAGCGACGATGCCAGAGCTGTACGAGTTACATTTCAAGAATGGCTTAGAGCTGCTTGGTGCAGTTAGCGATGAAACGCCGACGGTGATGATGCAATTTAGTCTACCTGCCGGGACACGTTTTGTTGAAAAGGGTAAAGAAGGTCTTGCCCAATTGACCGCTGCGATGTTGCAAGAAGGCACAACGAAACGCAGTGTCGAAGAGATTCAAGCTGAGCTTGATAAACTGGGTAGTGTTATCTCTGTTAATGCCACAGGTTATACAACAAACATCAGTGTTTCTGCTCTAGAAAAGAACTTAGAGCCGACGTTAAAAATTGTCGAAGAGATGTTGCTGTCTCCTGCATTTAATCAAGATGATTTCGAGCGTGTAAAAATGCAAGCGCTAGAAGGCCTGGTATATGAGCACCAAAATCCAAGTTGGATGGCGTCACAAGCGAGTCGCCAGGTGCTCTATGGGGATTCGGTTTTTGCTCGACCAAAAGACGGCACGCAAGCAGGTGTCAGTGCATTAACGTTGGATGATGTCCGTGAATTCTACTCGAAGCATTACACGCCACAAAGTGCGCAAATCGTCGTTGTTGGTGACATCAATAAACAGGAAATTGAGCAGCAACTGACGTTCTGGAAAAACTGGCAAGATGAAGCTGCGCCATTGTATGCACCGCAAAGCATTGCTGCATTAGGTGAACAAAAGATCCATCTTGTTGATAAACCAGGAGCGCCGCAAAGTGTGGTCATGATGGTTCGTCAAGGTATGCCTTACGACGCAACGGGCGATTTTTACCTAAGCCAACTGGCAAACTTCAACTTAGCTGGGAACTTCAATAGCCGCATTAACCAAAATCTACGTGAAGACAAGGGTTACACATACGGTGCTTACGGCTACTTCTCTGGTAATCCAGAAACAGGCTCGGTGGTTTTCACCGCGCAAGTACGAGCGGATGCAACGGTTGCTTCGATCATTGAGATGGAAAATGAGCTAAATGAATACTCGCAGTCAGGTATTACTGATGAAGAGATGAAATTTATGCGTCAAGCGGTCGGTCAAAAAGATGCACTGAAATATGAAACGCCAACACAAAAAGCGGAGCTCATCAGTGATATTCTTAAGTACAACCTCGATCATGATTACTTGCAGCAAAGAAACGCTATCGTAGAAAAAGTCGATAAGCAGACGTTGAATGCGCTGGCTCAGAAATGGTTTGATCCAAATGACTATCAAATTATCGTCGTTGGTGATGCTAAATCGTTGCGTCCTCAATTAGAAAAGTTGGGGAAAGACGTAGAAGAGCTTGAAATCATTCGATAGAGTACACATTTAATAGCGGAGAAACGTTTCTCCGCTATTCATCTAGATAAGCAACTTTTCGTGGGTTATTTATCTAGATGCATTAACTATCAATAACTTAGCTTACACTTGTGTTATGTAACAAGTGTCCTGCTCCCAATATAAGCGAACCTCATTTTGACTGATTTTGCTGCGCGACTAAAAAAAGTTGCATCAAACCCCGAAGTATTTAAGCAGTTTGGACGCGGTGTTGAGCGAGAAACTTTGCGCTATCGTCAGGATGGACATCTAGCTACAACTCCTCATCCTGAAGGGTTAGGCTCTGCGTTCACAAATCAATGGATCACAACGGATTTTTCGGAATCATTGTTAGAGTTCATTACGCCTGTGTCACATGAAATTCCAGAACTGATGGCACAGCTGAAAGATATCCATCATTTCACTCAAACCAAAATGGGTGAAGAGAAAATGTGGCCACTATCAATGCCTTGCTACGTCGGCTCAGAGGATGATATTCAGTTAGCCCAGTATGGCTCTTCGAATGCAGCGAAAATGAAAACGCTGTACCGAGAAGGTCTAAAGCGTCGCTATGGCAGCCTGATGCAAATAATTTCAGGTGTCCATTTTAACTTCTCATTTCCTGAAACATTTTGGGATGCGCTCTATGGCGAGCAAGATGAACAAGCCCGCCAAGATGCTAAGTCTGATGCGTACTTTGCGTTGATCCGTAATTACTACCGCTTTGGCTGGATGATTCCCTACTTCTTTGGTGCATCACCAGCGTTGTGTGGCTCTTTTATTCAAGGTCGTGAAACCGATCTGCCATTCGAGAAGATTGGCGGGACATTATATTTGCCGAAGTCGACGTCTTTGCGTTTGAGCGATCTTGGCTATACCAATAGTGCTCAAAGTGTGCTGAAAATTGGTTTTAACAGCATTGACCAATACCTCGATGGTTTGAGTGATGCGATTCGCCACCCATCAGAAGAGTTTGCGAAAATTGGGGTAAAAGTTGATGGTGAATACCGCCAGCTTAATTCCAATATCTTACAAATTGAGAATGAACTGTACGCTCCGATTCGTCCAAAACGTGTATCGAAAAGTGGTGAGAAGCCTTCAGATGCGTTACGACGCGGTGGTGTCGAATACATTGAAGTTCGTTCTCTAGATGTTAACCCATTCAGCGCAGTGGGTTTAAATGAAGAGCAAGTACGATTCTTGGATCTCTTCCTTACCTGGGCGGCCTTGTCAGACTCAGACCCTATGGATAACTGTGAATTAGAGTGTTGGCGCGATAACTGGAATAAAGTCATTGTTTCTGGCCGTGAAAAAGGTCTAATGCTGCAAATTGGTTGCCAAGGTGAGCGTCTATCTCTACAAGATTGGGCACACCGAGTTTTCGTCGAGTTACGTCAAATAGCACAGCAAATGGATATGACCGCTGGTGGCAGTGCATACCAAGATGTGTGTAATCAACTCGAGACATGGATTGATAACCCAGAACTAACGATCTCTGGTCAACTATTAGAGCTAACGAAAGAGCTGGGTGGGCTAGGTAAAGTTGGTTGTACTCTTGGTATGAAGTACCGTGATGAAAACCTAGCTCACGGTTATCAGTACTATTCACAAGATACGATGGAAACGGAAGTAGCGTCGTCCGTGGAAAAACAAAAGCAAGCAGAGCAGAGTGATACGCTTTCTTTTGATGATTTTTTGGAAGATTACTTTGCTTACCTGAAGCAGTAATGACTAACTAAGGATTGGTGCGGTTGAACATTAAGTCGTCAGTAGTAGCGGTACTTGGAAGCGTGTTACTTGCAGGTTGTGCTACGGCACCGCCAAAGCAGCAGAATAACTTATGCGAGATATTCCGAGAGAAATCCGGTTGGTACGATGATGCCAAAGATATGGAAGATGAATGGGGGACCCCTATTCATGTCGCTATGGCCATCATTAAACAAGAAAGCAGCTTTCGGCACGATGCAAAACCACCTAAAGATTATTTGCTAGGGTTTATTCCTTGGGGACGAGTCAGCAGTGCGTATGGTTACGCTCAAGCTCAAGACCCTGCTTGGGAAGACTTCCAAGATGCCACAGGTCAGGGTGGCTCTCGTACCAACTTCGATGATTCTATGATGTTTGTCGGTTGGTATACTCATGAAACACGGCGTCAGCTAGGGATTTCATTATGGGATCCCTATAACCAGTATCTGGCTTATCATGAAGGGCGAGGTGGGTATAAGCGAGGTACTTATAATCGAAAGCCTAGTTTAATCAAAGTCGCTCGACGTGTTGAACAAACAGCGAAAACTTATGGCTGGCAGCTGAAGCAATGTCGTCAGGAATTAGAAGACAACAGCAGCTGGTTCTTTTAGCCCACAGTCAGTTCATGTGCTGTAGGGATGAATGACATTTATCCATTACCGAAAGGTACTGGAGTTACAATCAGGAGAGATGTAATGCCTTTACTCGATAGTTTTACCGTGGACCACACTCGTATGAACGCACCCGCTGTACGAGTGGCGAAAACCATGCAGACCCCAAAAGGGGATACGATTACTGTTTTCGACTTACGCTTTACTGCGCCAAACAAAGACATTCTTTCTGAAAAAGGTATTCACACCCTAGAGCACCTTTATGCAGGCTTTATGCGTAATCACCTAAACGGTGATTCTGTTGAGATCATCGATATTTCGCCTATGGGTTGCCGCACAGGTTTTTACATGAGCCTGATTGGCACACCATCAGAGCAGCAAGTCGCAGATGCTTGGATTGCAGCAATGGAAGATGTGCTGAAGGTAGAAAGTCAGAATAAGATCCCTGAACTTAACGAATACCAATGCGGCACGGCAGCAATGCACTCTTTAAAAGAAGCACAACAGATCGCAAAGAACATTTTGGATGCTGGTGTTTCGGTGAACAAAAATGATGAACTTGCTTTGCCTGAGTCGATGTTAAAAGAGTTGCGCATCGACTAGGTGCTCATTAAGAAGCATATTGCCCCAATAAGTAAAAAGCCTGACATGAGTCAGGCTTTTCTTTTGGTTATTTGGATGTCGATTTTTTCTTCTTCGGATAAACACGAACGAGCTTGATTCGGTTCTCTTCAATCTCAACAAGCTCCATTGGATGACCAGCCACTCTCACACTTAGATGGCTCTCAGGAATATCTTCCAAGTGTTCTAAAATGAGCCCGTTTAGCGTTCTCGGACCATCCGTTGGTAAATCCCATTTCAGGCCTTTGTTGATATCTCGGATATTGGTGCTGCCTTCAATAAGAAAGCTTCCGTCACCTTGAGGACTGATTTCATCAGAGAGGCTTGGAGAAATTGACGTCGTGAACTCACCAATGATCTCTTCCAGAATATCTTCAAGAGTAATTAGACCGATGATATCACCGTACTCATCCACGATCAGACCGATACGTTGCTTGTTACGTTGGAATTTCAACATTTGCACGTTCAGTGGTGTGCCTTCTGGGATGTAATAGACCTCATCAGCAGCACGTAATAGCGTTTCTTTGTTGAATTCGTTCTTTTCCAACATCAGACGATAAGCTTCACGCAAGCGCAGCATGCCAACCACTTCATCAATTTGGTCACGATAGAAAACTATGCGCCCATGTGGTGAGTGGGTTAGTTGACGAACAATGGATTTCCAGTCGTCGTTAATATCGATACCAGTAATTTCATTGCGTGGGACCATAATGTCGTTCACGGTGACGTGCTCAAGATCCAAAATAGACACCAGCATGTCTTGGTGTCGGCGAGGGATCAAACCGCCAGCTTCATTTACTACCGTACGCAGCTCATCGGAGCTAAGATGATCTTCTGCTGAGTGATCCGCTCTTACACCAAGTAAGCGGATAAAGCCATTCGTAATAAAGTTAACAAGCATCACTAAAGGCGACAGTAACTTCATCAGTATGGTCAATAATATACTGCTCGCGTAGGACACACGTTCAGGGTAAAGCGCTGCAATTGTTTTAGGGGTAACCTCGGCAAAAACCAATACAACCATAGTTAGTGCACCGGTTGCGATAGCGACACCTAAATCACCATACAAACGCATACCAATAATGGTTGCGATAGCAGACGCGAGAATATTAACGAGGTTGTTGCCGATAAGAATAAGACCAATCAAACGATCTGGACGGTCTAATAGTCTTTCGACTCGCTTAGCACCCTTATGCCCGTTTTTGGCTAAGTGTTTTAAGCGATAACGATTCAGAGACATCATCCCTGTTTCTGAACCGGAAAAGTAACCTGATATGACGATAAGACACGCGAGTAGCGCAAACAAGATACCCGTAGAGATGTCGTCCAAAACGTTGCTGTTCCTTGTAAGTATTGGGTTATATAACGGTTGAGTAAGTCCGTTAAGTCAAAGAGTTAAGGCGTACTGTATTTTATCTAGCCTAAAATATAAAGGATAGGAGCCCTAGAGCTCCTTAATTCAAGATGATTTCTTTTACAAAGCGACTGCCAAAATATGCCAGAGTTAACAGTGTTGCTCCTGCAACAGCGAACCATGTGACTTTTCTACCACGCCAGCCTTTTTGATAGTGACCCCAAAGCAGTATTGAGTACACCACCCAAGCGATGAAAGAAAGAATGCCCTTATGTGCCTTACCTTGGGCAAACATATCCTGCACAAAGACAAAGCCAGTAATGAGCGTGGCAGTTAACAATAAGTTACCGATCAAAATGATTTTGAAGAGTTGACGCTCCACCATTAATAGAGGCGGCAGGTTTGGGTTAATCGCCAAAGATTTTTTTGCTTTCAGTTTGTGATCCAGCCAAGCCAACTGAAGCGCATAGAGTGCCCCGATAGTTAAAGTCGCGTATGAGAAGAGCGCAAATGAAATATGAATGAGTAGCTTAGGGTCATTCTCTAGGTGCTTTATAAACGTGCTTGGCAAAAATGTGGCAGCAGATAAATTGATGGCAGCAAAGCTATAAACGACAGGCAATAAAAACCACAGTCGGTTTTTCAACATAGCAAGGCTCATGACCAGAGAAATAATAAAACTGATCAAAGAAGCCACGTTGAGAATACTCAGGTTTTGACCTGAACCATCAAAAATCAGATCACTCAAAATCCACGCATGAAAAACAAGCGCACAGGCAGCGCTAGCAAACACTGTTTTTGCTTTGATTCCTGACTGTTGTGAGAGTCCGGGTATGATGGTCGCAATCGCCAAGACATAAAGTATGGCGGCCGCGATGGCTATTAAGCTATCCATGAATCCTAAATATTATTGTGCACGATGGAGAAATTATACCTTGCATTACACTTTGGGGCTACGATATATCCGACATCAATCGTGAGAGATGAGATATTGAAATTAATAAGTTACCGCACCATATATAAATAGAGACAAGAATAGGACAGCGGTACGGGTATGACTCAGACCTTGGCTAATGTATACTCACACTAATTAATCGCCATTTTAGCGAAGAGACAAAGATGTTTGAGAATTTAACGGATCGATTATCCAAAACGCTGAAAAATATCAGTGGTAAAGGTCGTCTGACCGAAGACAACATTAAAGAAACCCTGCGTGAAGTCCGAATGGCTCTACTTGAAGCTGACGTTGCGCTTCCGGTCGTTCGTGAATTTGTGAACCGCGTTAAAGAAAAAGCGGTGGGCGTAGAAGTTTCTAAATCTCTGACTCCAGGTCAGGAATTTATCAAGATCGTTCAAACAGAACTTGAAGCCGTAATGGGTGAGTCGAATGAGGCGCTAAACCTTGCTGCTCAACCACCTGCAGTGCTTCTTATGGCTGGTCTACAAGGTGCGGGTAAAACCACATCGGTAGGTAAGTTATCTAAGCTTCTAAAAGAACGTGACAAGAAGAAAGTCTTGGTTGTGTCTGCCGACGTTTACCGTCCTGCGGCAATCAAGCAGCTTGAAACACTGGCATCAGACATCGGTGTTGACTTCTTCCCATCATCACCAGACCAAAAGCCTATTGATATCGCCAATGCAGCGATTGACCATGCGAAGAAAAAATTCTACGACGTACTTATTGTCGATACCGCAGGTCGTTTGGCAATTGATGAAGAGATGATGGGGGAGATCAAAGATCTTCACGCAGCTATCAACCCAGTAGAAACGCTATTTGTTGTTGACGCCATGACGGGTCAAGACGCAGCAAATACAGCAAAAGCCTTTGGCGATGCGCTACCTCTTACCGGTGTAGTTCTAACTAAGGTTGATGGTGATGCTCGTGGTGGTGCGGCACTTTCAGTACGCCATGTCACGGGCAAGCCAATCAAATTCTTGGGTGTCGGTGAAAAAACTGACGCGCTAGAACCGTTCCACCCAGATCGTGTTGCTTCACGTATTCTTGGCATGGGTGACGTTTTGTCTTTGATTGAAGACCTACAACGCAACGTTGACCAAGAAAAGGCAGAAAAGTTAGCGAAGAAGTTCAAAGAGAAGAAAGGTTTTGACCTTGAAGATTTCCGTGAACAGCTAGGCCAGATGCAAAACATGGGCGGCATGATGGGGATGATGGATAAGCTTCCAGGAATGTCCCAGCTACCAGACAATGTAAAAGACAAAGTCGATGACAAGATGTTCAAACAGATGGAAGCGATCATCAGCTCCATGACAATGAAAGAACGTCAACGCCCAGAAATTATCAAGGGCTCGCGCAAGAAGCGTATCGCGGCTGGTTCTGGTGTGCAGGTTCAAGATGTAAACCGCTTACTAAAACAGTTCACCCAAATGCAGAAAATGATGAAAAAGATGCAAAAAGGTGGAATGAAAGGCATGATGCGCAATATGCAAGGCATGATGGGCGGCATGGGTGGTGGCGGTGGCTTCAATCCATTTGGTCGTTAATTAATCGATCACGCATAGATTCAGGGTGTTAGGTACGTCACAAACTTTAAATTCAATTTATGTTGGTGAAAAAGTAACTAAACTCCTTGCATTGCTCCGGGAGAAGAGTAAAATTCCGGAGCTTTATTTTGGCACGAGACCCCAAACTGTTTAATTTATTGAATGGTTTTTGGGGTTAATTTTATTTTTGAGAAAGCAAAGAGGACGACATGGTAACCATTCGTTTGGCACGTCACGGCGCTAAAAAGCGTCCATTTTATCAAATCGTAGTAGCGGACAGCCGCAACGCTGCAACTGGCCGTTTCATCGAGAAAGTTGGTTTCTTCAACCCAACTGCTAAAGGTCAAGAAGAAGGTCTACGTCTAGACCTAGACCGCGTTAACCACTGGGTTGGTCAAGGCGCGTCAGTATCTGACCGTGTTGCTAAGCTAGTTAAAGACGCTCAAAAAGCGGCTTAATTTTTTACTTGAAAAGTAGAAACTAGTTTATGTCGATGAAAGGTAAAGAAACAATGAGCAACGAAAAGATTGTTGTAGGCAAGTTTGGTGCTACTTACGGCATTCGTGGTTGGCTTAAGGTTTTTTCCTACACAGACAATGCTGAAAGCATTTTCGATTACAGCCCTTGGTACATTAACCAAAAGGGCAAGTGGGTTGAGTACAAAGTAGAAAGCTGGAAGCGCCATAACAAAGGTATGGTGGCTAAGCTGGAAGGCATGGATGTTCGTGAAGACGCGCATCTAATGACGAACTTTGAAATTGCTATTGACCCTGCGGTACTTCCTGAATTGTCAGAAGATGAGTTCTACTGGCGCGAATTGTTTGGGATGCAAGTTGTAACTACTAAAGGTTACGATCTAGGTGTCGTTACTGACATGCTAGAAACTGGCTCAAACGATGTTCTGGTTGTTAAAGCAAATCTTAAAGATGCTTTCGGGCAGAAGGAACGATTAATCCCGTTCCTTGAAGAGCAAGTGATCATTAATGTTGATCGCGAAGCTCAACGGATCGAAGTTGACTGGGATCCTGGATTCTAATCTCCAAAATTACAGAGCGAGATAAACATGTGGGTTGGCGTTATTAGCCTTTTTCCAGAAATGTTCCGTTCTGTTACTGATTTTGGAGTAACAGGTCAAGCGGTTAAAAAAGGTCTTTTGTCGATTGAGACTTGGAATCCTAGAGATTTCACTCACGACAAACATCGCACAGTCGATGACCGACCTTACGGTGGAGGCCCTGGTATGTTAATGATGGTTCAGCCTTTGCGCGATGCCATTCATACCGCGAAAGCAGCCTCACCGGGCAAGACGAAAGTCATCTACCTTTCTCCTCAAGGTCGCAAGCTCGACCAGAAAGGAGTGGAAGAACTGGCAACGAATGAGAACTTGCTTCTGATTTGTGGTCGTTATGAAGGGGTAGATGAGCGCATCATTCAATCTGAAGTCGACGAAGAATGGTCGATTGGTGATTTTGTGATGACGGGTGGTGAGATACCAGCCATGACGTTAATCGACTCTGTCTCTCGGTTTGTTCCGGGTGTACTAGGGGATTTCGCGTCAGCAGAAGAAGACTCTTTTGCAAATGGCTTGTTAGATTGCCCTCACTATACGCGTCCAGAAGTATTGGATGACAAAGAGGTACCAGCGGTACTGATGTCAGGCAATCACAAGGACATTCGTCAATGGCGACTCAAGCAGTCGTTGGGCCGTACTTGGCTAAGAAGACCAGAGCTCCTGGAAAACCTAGCTCTGACTGACGAACAGGAACAATTACTTGCTGAGTTTGTTAATGAGCATAAAGCCATTAAAGAACATAACGCAAAGTAACCTAATTTATTTAGTATCAGTTTATTCTAGGAATTTAAAAAATGAGTAACATCATCAAAGCTCTTGAAGAAGAGCAAATGAAATCAGACCTACCTAAATTTGCACCAGGTGACACTGTTGTAGTTCAAGTTAAGGTAAAAGAAGGTGACCGTGAGCGTCTACAGGCTTTCGAAGGCGTTGTAATCGCAATCCGTAACCGTGGTCTACACTCTGCTTTCACTGTACGTAAGATCTCTAACGGTGAAGGTGTTGAGCGTACGTTCCAAACACACTCTCCAATCGTTGATAGCATCGAAGTTAAACGCCGTGGTGCAGTACGTCGTGCCAAGTTGTACTACCTACGTGAGCGTTCTGGTAAGTCTGCTCGTATCAAAGAGAAACTTGCTAAGAAGTAATGCTATAACTAGCGTTCTCATCTTAAACGGAGTCCTTTTAGGGCTCCGTTTTTTTATTTGTGTAATTAGCTTGCTCGTTTCTTTTCATCCGCCTGCACTGACGTACACTCCACGCCTCTACCTTGCTGTGAATAGATTCCTGATGTCGCTATGGCTTCTCTGAATAACGGGAAATGATGGCCAAAGATTATATAGCACCGAGGTTAAAATTCGTCATTTTGAAGGCGACGAAGGAGCGTGATTCAGAATCTACTAGTCGAGAATGCAATTGTTTAAGTTGTTAGCTTCATCTTTGCTGTTAGTAGATTCTTAATGTCGCTATGGCTCCTCGGAATGACAGGAAATGATGGTCAAAGATTACAGAGTACCGTGGTTAAAATTCGTCATTCTGGATAGCGACGAAGGACCGTGATTCAGATTCCCCAAGAAGAAACCTAGGGTATTCCTTTACCCTAGGTCTCAATTTAATACTGGTCTTCAGACCAGCCATCACTATCGGACATATCGGGTGCGCCTGGGATGGTGTTTTCTTCATCTGCCCATTCACCAAAATCAATCATTTGGCATTGTTTACTGCAGAAAGGGCGATGAGGACTTTGTTCTCCCCATTCTACGTCGGCGCCACATTGTGGGCATTGAACGATGGTAACTTTAGACATAGTTGAGCGTCCCATTACTAATTGGTGTTAAAGGGTAGTATACCTAAACGAATTAAAGATGGCTTATTCAACGCGCTATTGCTGCTACGAAATTTTATCAAATATAAGCGCAATAAAGCGTTGAATTTTAGATTATGGAGGCGAGGCGTAGTGTCGTCTTAGCTGCAAACAGCAAGTTCAAATTCAATATCTTGTGTGCATGCTTGACCGTTTTCAAACGACATGAACTTGATCGCAAAGCGGTTTTTATGGCCTGAAATCATAGGATACACGCCATATTCCATTGGGATGTGAAGTCTTAGAATGTTGGCTTCATCAGCGTCACTTTGGAAGAAACCTGCACGACCGATTTGAGCTTTGAAATGTCCGGTCTCTCTAGTGAGCTTTAACCATAACGAAAGCGCATCAGATAAGGGCTTTAAGCTTGCTTGCCACTGTTGTGCATCACGCTTTTTACGTTCAATAGGTAGATGAAGCCAGTAGTGTAATGCTGGCAGATCAAAACAGCATGAACCACCCGGTAGATTAAAGCGTTGACGGATAGAGCTTAGGAAGCGATCTTCTTTTAATGCTTGGCCAAAACGTTCAGCACTCATTAGTTGGCTATGAACGACATCTATCTCTTGTAGCAAGGTATTTAATGCGTCTTGATCGACACCATCAACATTGAGCCAATGGCGGTACGACAGCCGTTGCTTCTCAAGATCTTTAGCCAGTTCACTTTTCAGTTGGATTTGTTCGAAGATCTCAACCATATCGAATAACGCACGGAAAAACAGTTGATACTGATGATTTTCGCTAAACCCAGAGGCCAAGTGAGCCTGACGCAGCAGAGACTCCACTCTTAGATAAATACGAGTTTTCTCATTTAACGGATGTTCAAATTTGTGCGTGGTCATCGACATAAGCCTTTGTGAGTTTCGTTCCTATTTTCGCAGATTTTTCTTACACATGGCTAGGTACTTTTCGTGCAAATCTGTGATTTGAAGCAAAAGATCAGGGTCACTTGGATTATTCTTAACCACATCGTCTGCAAGCGCGAGCCTTTGCTCTCTTGATGCTTGAGAGGCAAGGATGGCGCGAACTTGATCTTCACTCACATTGTCTCGTTTCATCGTGCGAGATATCTGTGTATTCGGTTCTACATCGACGACAAGAACGCGATCACACAAACTATCTAGCTTGTTTTCTACGAGCAACGGCACCACAAGTAACGCATACTCTGAAGTGACTTGCTGCAAATCTTCGATCATCTTTTCACGAATTATCGGGTGCAACAGTGCGTTGAGCCATGCTTTTTCATCTGAATTCGAAAAGATTTTTTCTCTCAGCTTTGCGCGATCTAAAGTTTGGTCTTCACGAACGATATCGTGACCAAAGTGTTCAATAATCGCGTTTAGGCCGGGAGTACCTGGCTCGACAACTTCTCTTGCGACAATGTCGGCATCGACGATATCGATTTTAAATTGTTGTTTGAACAGATTCGCGACGGTTGTTTTTCCACTAGCGATACCACCTGTTAAACCAATAACCAAAGCCATTTACACTCCTAGAACTGAAGTAAAGTACCAGTTTAAAATCTGGTCGCCCCAAATTAAGCTTATCCAACCAGCAATTGCTAAGTAAGGACCGAAAGGGAAAGCTTTTTCAATTCCCTGCTTTTGCAAGCGTAGTTGAATGATGCCAAATACGATGCCAACCACAGAAGAAAGTAGAATGATCATCGGCAGTGACTGCCAACCTAGCCAAGCTCCTAGTGCCGCCAGTAGTTTAAAATCACCATACCCCATTCCTTCTTTACCGGTAAGTAACTTAAAGCCCCAGTAAACGGACCAGAGACATAGGTAACCAGCAATAGCACCAATGACAGAATCTTGTAGAGTAACAGGACTTATTTCGACTAATGCTAAGGCAATGCCAGCCCAAGTTAATGGTAATGTTAATTGGTCAGGTAACAACATAGTATCGAGATCGATAAATGTTGCGGCGATTAAGATAAAAGTAAAAAAGAGTAGGGCAACGGTAAAGTAACTAAAACCAAAGTAATAAGCGATAAAGCCAGAACAGAACGCGGTGAGCAGTTCAATCAGTGGATAGCGTGCACTAATGGTTGCCTGACAGTTGTGACATTTGCCTTTTAAAAGCAGCCAGCTAATCACAGGAATGTTGTCGCGAATACGTATCGGTGTTGCGCATTTCTGGCAGGAGGAGCGTGGAACGCTCAAGGTCAGCACTTCTTTAGGAGGTTCTATTTTGTATTCAGGAAATGACTCGGCACATTCGCGTCGCCATTCTAGCTCCATGATTTTAGGTAGTCGATAAATAACCACATTGAGGAAGCTACCCACGATCAGACCGAAGATGGTGGCAAACACAACGAATAGCCAAGGGTAGTACTGGAATACTTCCATATTTGTCTCTTGAGCGATGAGTGAAATCAGCAAGATGCTGTTTTAAAGGAGTTAACAGCTCATTCTAGCCCAATACACTCATTAAGTTAAAGATTGGCAAGTACATTGCTGTCACTAATCCGCCAACAACGATACCTAAAAAAACGATAATTAGTGGCTCTAGGATTTTACTAAGGTTGTCGACGGTGTTGTCGACTTCAAACTCGTAGATTGTTGCAACTTTATTGAGCATATCGTCAAGTCGACCAGACTCTTCACCGATCATAACCATTTGTAACACCAATTCAGGGAACACATTACAGTTGCGCATGGCTACATACATTGGCATACCTGCGGCGGTATCACGGTAAACTTCTTCTATGGCGAGTTGATAGTGCAAGTTTCCTGAGGTTTTTGATGTGGTTTTTAAACTGGTTAGAATTGGAATACCCGCTGTAAAGCTTGTGGCGAGTGTTCGACTAAATTTGGCGATAGCGGCTTTTGATAATACGGGCCCGAGGACAGGAAATTTAAGCACAGAGCGATTGAGCATTAAGCGAAAAGAATCTGAACGCTTAGAGAGGATTCTCGCTGAGATGAATAGACTGATAGAGCCTAGTGCTATAAATGGGCTCCAGTTTTGTGTCCAGGCGGAAAGATCTAACACTTGCCTGGTAAACCACGGTAAGTCAGCACCAAAACCAACAAACATTTTTTCAAACTCGGGAATGACTTTGGTGAGCATGATAAACGACACTCCTAACGCTACTAGCACTACCATGGCTGGGTAAATCAGTGCTTTGATCACTTTCGCACGAAGCTGCTCATTTTTTTCTCGGTAGGTGGCTAAGCGCTCGAACACTTCCGCTAAGTTACCGGATTGCTCACCTGTTGCGATAAGGTCGGTATAGAGTGGGTCAAAGTGTTCACTTGCAGTGCGCATGGCTTTTGACATGGGCGTCCCCGCTTCAACGGCGCGTGTCACGCTCATCAAAATGGATTTCATCTCTGCTTTTTTATGATTTTCTGAGACCAATTTTAAAGCCTGAACTAAGGGTACACCGGTTATCAACATCGTCGAAATCTGACGGGTAAACACCGTGATGTCTCTGCCTTTCACGCGATGGCTGAGTTTAGTGAGAAACGAGATACTGCTTTTCTTTAACTTCTTGATCTTGATGTGCTGTGCGTCTAGACGCTCGCGTACTTCAATTTCTGTCATCGCGAGGGTTTGTCCAGACGTC
Source organism: Vibrio sp. 947 (assembly GCF_033339115.1). Classification (NCBI taxonomy): domain Bacteria; kingdom Pseudomonadati; phylum Pseudomonadota; class Gammaproteobacteria; order Vibrionales; family Vibrionaceae; genus Vibrio; species Vibrio sp. 947. The sequence goes on from NZ_JAWOTX010000005.1 coordinate 106,289, forward strand.
TTTTTGCCTGAACTGTTGATGCCTTTCCAGCGGAAGTTTTTAAGTTGTGGTGTAGTGCTTTTCATAGAGGTGACTGCTGATTAAAGGATTAAAAATAAAGTACGCGCTGTAGTTCACTAAAACTTGTGATCCCTTGTTTGAGTTTTTCTATGCCCGACATTTGTAACGTGCTCATACCATTTGCGATGGCGAGTTTTTCTAGTTCATGTACCGAGGCACCTTTAATAAGCGCTTCGGAAAGAAATTCATCAAAGCGCATCACTTCATAAATCCCCGTTCGGCCGGAATAACCATGGGTACACTCATTGCATCCATCGGGATTGGCTTTAAAAATGTTGTCGCTTGCTTGAATTCCGAGATGTTGTAGCTGAACGGTAAGCTCTTGTGATTGTTTGCAGTGCGAGCACAGTTTACGGGCTAAGCGCTGGGCAATAATCAAACTAAGAGATGAGGCCAAGTTAAAGCTTTCTACGCCCATGTTTGATAAACGAATAACCGTTTCAGCCGCAGAATTGGTATGTAAGGTTGAAAGTACTAAGTGACCGGTTTGCGATGCTTTTATGGCGATTTCGGCGGTATCTAAATCACGAATCTCACCGACCATTACTACATCGGGGTCTTGACGTAAGAAAGAGCGCAGGGCTTCGGCAAAACCAAAACCAATCTTAGGCTGAACTTGAACTTGGTTAATGCCCGATAAGTTAATTTCTACTGGGTCTTCTGCCGTGGAAATGTTGATTTCTGGTTTATTGAGAATACTCAGCCCAGTGTACAGAGAAACGGTTTTTCCGCTCCCGGTTGGCCCTGTCATCAGAATCATGCCTTGTGGGCGACGCAGCGCATCCAAGTACAATTGTTTTTGTTGTTTGCTATAACCAAGCTTGTCGATATCCAATGACGCAGAGCTGCTGTCGAGCAGTCGTAGTACAATTTTCTCTCCAAATAGAGTAGGTAGCGTGGATACACGCATATCAATTGCGGTGTCTTGATTCAACTTGAGCTTAATACGCCCATCTTGTGGTAAGCGCCTTTCGGCAATATCAAGCTTAGAGAGGATTTTGATACGAGCGGATAAGCGGCGACTTAAGTGGCTTGGTGGCTGCTGTGTTTCAATTAAGATGCCATCACAGCGTAGGCGAACGCGGTACATCTTTTCATAAGGTTCAAAGTGGATATCGGATGCGCCTTTGCGCACAGCGTCCAACAGAATTTGGTTGATATAACGACTAACAGGAGATTCGTCTTGGCTCAAGTCTTCAATGTTGTCGATTTCATCTGCGCCCACGTCAACCAGATTGGCTAATTCTTCTTGGTTGATCTCTTTTAATCCAGACTTTTCTTGCCCAAGTGCTCGGCCATATAAGCGCCGAATCGCAGCGGTCAGCTCGCGAAAATCAGCGAGAACAAGCTCTACTTGCAACCCTGTCGCAAAACGAAAGTCATCTTCCGCTTGTAAGTTAGTTGGGTCTGCAACCGCGAGTGTTAATGTGGAAGATGTGCGATTGAGTGGCAAGGCATTATGTCGAGTGACCAGATCGCGCAAGCCAAGCTTTTGGCACAGCGACGAGTACTCATACTGACTGAGTGATGTGCAGGAAAGTCCAAAGATAGAGCTAAGGTGCTCAGTCAGCTCATGTGATTGGAAAAAGCCACAACTGAGCAAAGCCTCCGGCATTGAAATGCCAGAAGCTTTAGCTTGCTCAAGTAACGATTCTTCTTGGGAAAAAGACAGTATTCCCGCTTGACGAAGAACCGTTGAGAGGTTGGTTAGCATTACTAGTTAGTTGGGCAGAAATCTGCGTGGTTACCACCAGTAGAATTACATGTTACTCCCCATACCACTCCACTGTTACTTAAAGTTGGTGTTAAACGCACTTCAAAACCGGCTGGTAATCCACCTTTGCCATCAGTAGCATCAATAGTTGCGCTGATAAATGTGTCCGTATCAACTGTTCCTAGTGTTGTTTGCAATACAGAAGAGCTTATAGCAAACTTATCGTCACCAGTTGCCTTATCAAAAGTTTGCCCGTTAGGAACCCCACCAGTACCGTCCGTACAGTCCGTTTCAGAACTTAATAGACAGACACCCACGGCGGTTTTAAATGCATTCGACGCGTGTAACATCTCACTCGCGTGAGCTCGCTTTGTATAATTTTGGTATGCAGGAATTGCAAAAGCAGCCAAAACACCAATAATCGCCACCACAATCATCAATTCGATCAGAGTAAAACCCTGTTGCTTTTTCTGTTTACTGTTTTTCATTTTTAACCCTTTCCTAAAAATTAATAATGCTCTTGCATTAGCGAAAGATTATGGAGAGTTAAGGTGGGTTGAAAATGGGGAAGGGATGGGCTCTCGAGTGAGGTAAAACTCTTTGGTGAAAAGTTGCATATCGCATGCAGAGTTTTGCGAGTAGTACTATTTTTTAGTGGATAAAAAGAAAGGGCCTATTGGCCCTTTTTAATGATGAATTACTCACAACTTACTGAGTTAGTTGAAGTAATTTAGATTGTGTTGCTTTTATTATTTGAAGCGCATCGAAAGATCCATCGCTTTTAGATGCTTAGTCAACGCGCCTACCGAAATGTAATCGACACCGGTTTCTGCGTATTCTGCGATGGTCTCTAGCGTAATGTTGCCGGAGTTCTCTAAAGCGGCACGACCTGCGTTAATCGCTACGGCTTCACGCATCATTTCTTTTGTGAAGTTATCGAGCATGATGATGTCGGCACCAGCCTCTATCGCTTGCTTCAACTCTTCTAAGCTTTCCGTTTCTACTTCTACCGGTTTGCTTGGGTTAAGCTCTTTCGCTCTTTGGATGGCTTGGGTGATGCCACCACAAGCAATAATGTGGTTTTCTTTAATGAGGTAAGCGTCGAACACGCCGATGCGATGGTTAAGGCCACCACCACACGTCACGGCGTATTTTAGTGCGCTACGCAGACCTGGAATGGTTTTACGTGTATCTAGTAGACGACACTCAGTATGCGCGATTTTTTCAGCGTACTCTGCGGTAACTGTTGCGCAGCCAGACAGCGTTTGGATGAAGTTCATTGCGTTACGCTCACCAGTCAACAAGTCACGAGCAGGGCCTGTCAGCGTGCAAAGGGTTTGGTTAGGCTCGACTTTATCGCCGTCCTTTACGTGCCATTCAATACTGACCTTGCCACCGAGCTGTTTAAAAACTTCATCAGCCCATGCTTGACCACAGAACACACCATGCTCACGAGTAATAATCGTTGCGGTATTAACCGCCTCGGCAGGGATCAAAGATGCAGTAATGTCGTTATCTACATCGACACTGCCACCTAGATCTTCTTTTAAGGTATCAGCGACAGAGCGAGTGATCTCTAAAGGGAGTTGTTGTTTAAGGTATTCTAGGCGTTCTTGAATGTTGTGTGTGTTCTTCATCGCAAATCTTGTCTTGAAAGGGAGATGGCAACGAATGATACTCTCCGGTGTCAATAATTTCAGCAGTTAATTTGCAAAGTAGAGAGGTTGATATGCGCCCAATTATCGAGAATGGCTGGCTGACACAGGCAAAGCATGTTCCGTCACCATTTTTTGATGCCCGCTCTGATATAAACGACATCTCTCTGCTGGTGGTACACAACATCAGTTTGCCTCCTGGGCAGTTTGGTGGACCATATATAGAGGACTTCTTCACTGGCAAGCTAGACCCAAATGAACATCCATTTTTTGAAGTTATTCACAAAATGGGCGTTTCTGCACATTGCTTGATTAAAAGAAACGGCGAGGTTGTTCAATTTGTTTCTTTTCTTGATAGAGCATGGCATGCCGGTCAATCCAGTTTCGCGGGCAGGGAGCGTTGTAATGACTATTCCATTGGTATCGAGCTTGAAGGGACAGAATTTACTGCCTACACAGAAGCGCAATATCAATCACTTGCAGAGATTACTGAGGTGATTATGCAGTCTTATCCTCAAATCACCCCGCCACGAATTACCGGTCATCAATATATTGCGCCCTTGAGAAAAAGCGATCCTGGTCTAAGCTTTGATTGGGTGAAATATAGACTGCTTATACAGCGTTGATTTGTAGCGAAAGTGTAAATTCAAAAAAGCGAAATAAATAAGGCATACGATCAGGTATGCCTTTTTTTGATACCAGAAATATTAATGATTGTTAAAAGTTAACTACATTTTTACGCTCGCACATGCCGTTTTGGTGAATAAATAGACTGATAATTTTGTCATTTTCTGTATTTCTTTTCCAAAACTGCTAGCACGTCGACTTCCCATTTGTATGCTTTATGTAATTGGTCATACCAATTCTATTGCTGTTTTAACAGTCGATTGTTATCAGAGTGTTGGAAGTAAGCTCGTTCTATGATTTAGGTCAATTTTCGGCTGGACAGTGGCGTTTTAATTATGTTAATTTCTGCACCAACTTAAAATTGGTATTACCAATTACCTGCAAGAGTAGAAGAACAATAAATTATGGCTTATCAAAGGATTCGTCAGCCAAAACTCTCTGATGTTATAGAACAAGAGTTAGAAAGGTTGATAGTGGAAGGAACATTGTCTCCGGGGCAACAACTGCCTCCAGAGCGTGAACTGGCAAAACAGTTCGATGTGTCTCGTCCTTCAGTCCGAGAAGCCATTCAACGCTTGGAAGCGAAGCGTTTGTTGACTCGTCGCCAAGGTGGCGGAACATTCGTAAGTGAGAATATCTGGAAGAGCTTTTCAGATCCCTTGTTGAATTTGTTGTCTAGTCATTCTGAAACCCAGCTTGATGTGCTTGAGTCTCGTCATGCGATGGAAGGAATTTCAGCCTACTTTGCAGCTTTACGTGGTACCGAAGAAGATTTTGCGCGTATTCAAGGTTGCCTTGAGCGCATTAGCCAAGAGCAAGCAAACAACGATATCGAAGCTGAATCTGCGGAAGTAATGCAATTTTTGATCGCTTTGACAGAAGCCGCGCACAACGTGGTTTTGTTGCACATTGTTCGAAGCTTAGCACCTTTGCTTGAGCAAAATATTCTACAAAATTTTAAATTACTACGTCGCCGCCCAGAAGCGGTCGAGAAAGTCAGTAAACACCGAGCCAATATCGTGGATGCGATTGTTTCTGGTCAGCCTGAAAAGGCGCGAGAAATGTCCCACTCGCACTTGGCTTACATCGAAGAAACATTGTTGGATTTGACTCGAGAAGAGTCTCGACGAGAGCGTTCTCTACGTCGAATTCAGCAGGGTAATGACTCGTAAGAGCGTTACTTAAATAAGTAGATCCAACCAACAGAAGGATAGATCGCCATGTCTGATATGAAGCATGACGTAGATGCACTGGAAACTCAAGAATGGCTACAAGCGCTTGAGTCAGTTGTACGTGAAGAAGGTCTAGAGCGTGCTCAATTCCTATTAGAGCAAGTTCTAGATAAAGCACGTCTAGACGGTGTTGATATGCCAACAGGTATCACAACTAACTACATCAACACGATTCCTGCAGACCAAGAACCAGCATACCCAGGTGACACAACACTTGAGCGTCGTATTCGCTCAATTATTCGTTGGAACGCTATCATGATCGTTCTACGTGCATCTAAGAAAGACCTAGAGCTAGGCGGCCACATGGCGTCTTTCCAGTCTTCTGCTGCGTTCTACGAGACATGTTTCAACCACTTCTTCCGTGCACCAAACGAGAAGGATGGTGGCGACCTAGTTTACTACCAAGGTCACATTTCACCAGGTATCTACTCACGTGCATTCGTTGAAGGTCGTCTAACTGAAGAGCAGCTAGACAACTTCCGTCAAGAAGTAGACGGCAAAGGTATTCCTTCATACCCGCACCCTAAACTGATGCCTGAATTCTGGCAGTTCCCGACAGTATCGATGGGCCTAGGTCCAATCGCTTCTATCTACCAAGCTCGTTTCCTTAAGTACCTAGAAGGCCGTGGTCTTAAAGATACTTCAGAACAGCGCGTTTACGCGTTCCTAGGTGACGGTGAGATGGATGAGCCAGAATCACGTGGTGCTATCTCTTTCGCTGCGCGTGAGAAACTAGACAACCTATGCTTCCTAATCAACTGTAACCTACAGCGTCTAGATGGCCCTGTAATGGGTAACGGTAAGATCATTCAAGAACTTGAAGGTCTGTTCAAAGGTGCTGGTTGGAACGTAGTGAAGGTAATCTGGGGTAACAACTGGGATTCACTACTAGCTAAAGATACGACTGGTAAGCTTCTACAGCTTATGAATGAAACGATCGACGGCGACTACCAAACATTCAAATCAAAAGATGGCGCGTACGTACGTGAGCACTTCTTTGGTAAGTACCCAGAGACAGCTGCACTTGTTGCTGACATGACTGATGACGAAATCTTCGCACTTAAGCGTGGTGGTCACGAGTCTTCTAAGCTATACGCGGCATACAAAAACGCGGCAGAAACTAAAGGTCGTCCAACAGTAATCCTAGCTAAGACTGTTAAAGGTTACGGCATGGGTGAAGCGGCTGAAGGTAAGAACATCGCGCACCAAGTTAAGAAGATGGACATGACTCACGTACTACACCTACGTGACCGTCTAGGTCTTCAAGACATCCTAACTGACGAAGCAGTGAAAGAACTTCCGTACCTGAAACTTGAAGAAGGTTCAAAAGAGTACGAATACCTACACGCTCGTCGTAAAGCGCTACACGGCTACACGCCACAGCGTCTACCAAAATTCACTCAAGAATTCATCGTTCCTGAGCTAGAAGAATTCAAGCCACTACTAGAAGAACAGAAGCGTGATATCTCTTCTACTATGGCATTCGTACGTGCGCTAAACGTTCTACTTAAGAACAAGAACATTGGTAAGAACATCGTTCCTATCATTGCTGACGAAGCACGTACATTCGGTATGGAAGGTCTGTTCCGTCAAATCGGTATCTACAACCCGCACGGCCAAACTTACACACCAGAAGACCGTGGCGTTGTTTCTTACTACAAAGAAGCGACTTCAGGTCAGGTTCTACAAGAAGGTATCAACGAGCTAGGTGCTATGTCTTCATGGGTTGCTGCTGCGACTTCATACTCGACAAACGACCTACCAATGATCCCGTTCTACATCTACTACTCAATGTTCGGCTTCCAACGTGTTGGCGACATGGCGTGGATGGCTGGTGACCAACAAGCACGTGGTTTCCTACTAGGTGCAACTGCGGGTCGTACAACGTTGAACGGTGAAGGTCTACAGCACGAAGACGGCCACTCGCACATTTTGGCGGGTACGGTTCCTAACTGTATTTCTTACGACCCAACATTCGCGTACGAAGTAGCAGTAATCATGCAAGACGGTATCCGTCGCATGTACGGTCCAGAACAAGAAAACGTGTTCTACTACCTAACGCTAATGAACGAAAACTACGCAATGCCAGCAATGCCAGAAGGCGCTGAAGAAGGCATCCGTAAAGGTATCTACAAGCTAGAAACTTACACGGGCGACAAAGCGAAAGTTCAGCTAATGAGCTCTGGTACTATCATGAATGAAGTACGTAAAGCAGCTCAAATCCTAAGCGAAGATTACGGTGTTGCTTCTGATGTTTACTCTGTAACGTCATTCAACGAACTAACTCGCGATGGCCAAGATGCAGAGCGTTTCAACATGCTTCACCCAGAAGCGGAAGCGAAAGTACCTTACATCCAAACAGTAATGGGTACTGAACCTGCTATCGCAGCAACTGACTACATGAAGAACTACGCAGAGCAGGTTCGTGCATACATTCCTGCTGAGTCTTTCAAAGTTCTTGGTACTGATGGCTTCGGTCGTTCAGACAGCCGTGAAAACCTACGTCGTCACTTCGAAGTGAACGCAGGTTACGTAGTAGTAGCAGCGCTAACTGAACTAGCGAAACGTGGCGAAGTTGAGAAATCTGTAGTTGCAGAAGCAATTAAGAAATTCGACATCGACACAGAGAAAACAAACCCGCTATACGCTTAATTAAGAAGGTAGATAAGAAATGGCAATCGAAATTAATGTACCAGACATCGGTGCGGATGAGGTTGAAGTTACTGAGATTCTTGTAAGCGTTGGCGACAAGGTTGAAGAAGAGCAGTCTCTGATCACAGTTGAAGGCGATAAAGCTTCTATGGAAGTTCCTGCTTCTCAAGCGGGTATCGTTAAAGAAATCAAAGTTGCAGAAGGCGACAAGGTTTCTACTGGTTCTCTAATCATGATTTTCGAAGCCGAGGGTGCAGCTGACGCTGCACCTGCTCCTGCGGCAGAAGCAGCTCCAGCAGCAGCTCCAGCTCCAGCAGCAGCGGCAGAACTAAAAGAAGTTCACGTACCAGACATCGGTGGTGATGAAGTAGAAGTTACTGAAATCATGGTTGCCGTTGGCGACAGCATCGAAGAAGAGCAATCTCTTCTAACTGTTGAAGGCGACAAAGCTTCTATGGAAGTTCCAGCGCCATTCGCAGGTACTCTAAAAGAGATCAAAGTTGCAGCAGGCGATAAAGTATCGACTGGCTCACTTATCATGGTGTTCGAAACAGCAGGTTCAGGCGCTCCAGCAGCACCAGCGGCTGCTGAAGCTCCTGCGGCAGCAGCTCCAGCAGCGTCTGCGGCAAAAGAAGTGAACGTTCCAGATATCGGCGGCGACGAAGTTGAAGTTACTGAGATCATGGTTGCTGTTGGCGACACAGTGGAAGAAGAGCAATCTCTAATCACTGTTGAAGGTGACAAAGCTTCTATGGAAGTTCCTGCACCATTCGCTGGCACAGTTAAAGAAATCAAGATTGCAGCTGGCGACAAAGTGTCTACTGGCTCACTAATCATGGTATTCGAAGTGGCGGGTGCAGCACCTGCTCCTGCAGCAGCTCCAGCTCAAGCGGCAGCACCTGCAGCTCCGGCTCCTAAAGCAGAAGCTCCAGCGGCAGCAGCTCCAGCAGCGACTGGCGATTTCAAAGAAAACGATGAGTACGCTCACGCGTCTCCAGTTGTTCGTCGTCTAGCGCGTGAATTTGGCGTTAATCTTTCTAAGGTTAAAGGTTCTGGTCGTAAGAGCCGTATCCTAAAAGAAGACGTTCAAGCTTACGTGAAAGATGCACTTAAGCGTCTTGAGTCTGGCGCAGGTGCAGCAGCATCTGGCAAAGGCGACGGCGCGGCTCTTGGTCTACTACCATGGCCAAAAGTGGACTTCAGCAAGTTTGGTGAGACAGAAGTTCAACCGCTATCTCGCATTAAGAAGATCTCTGGCGCAAACCTACACCGTAACTGGGTAATGATCCCGCACGTTACACAGTGGGATAACGCAGACATCACTGCTCTTGAAGCATTCCGTAAAGAGCAAAACGCGATTGAAGCGAAGAAAGACACTGGCATGAAGATCACACCACTTGTGTTCATCATGAAAGCGGTAGCTAAAGCGCTTGAAGCGTTCCCAGCGTTCAACTCTTCTCTATCAGAAGACGGTGAGAGCCTAATTCTGAAGAAATACGTGAATGTTGGTATCGCGGTAGATACACCAAACGGTCTAGTTGTTCCTGTATTTAAAGACGTGAACAAGAAAGGCATCTACGAGCTATCTGAAGAGCTAATGGTGGTTTCTAAGAAAGCACGTGCTGGTAAGCTAACTGCGGCTGACATGCAAGGTGGCTGTTTCACTATCTCTAGCCTAGGCGGTATCGGCGGTACAGCGTTTACTCCAATCGTAAACGCACCAGAAGTTGGTATCCTAGGTGTGTCTAAGTCAGAAATGAAACCGGTATGGAACGGTAAAGAGTTCGAACCGCGTCTACAACTTCCACTGTCTCTATCATACGACCACCGTGTGATCGATGGTGCTGAAGGTGCGCGCTTCATCACTTACCTAAACTCATGTCTATCTGACATTCGTCGTCTAGTTCTGTAATAGAAATTAGATGAATGAGAGGCGGCAACTTAGCCGCCTCTGCTAATCATAATTACCGACAATTTGGTTATCAGCCTTGCTTCGTTCAGGGTTTTCACAATCGAATTGTTGTCTAGCTCACAGGCTAAATTGATTTACTTTTCACACCATTAACATCTCTGTAAACTGTTAGCGGTCTGAAAATAACTGTTTAAAACAAATCTCTCTTAAACATAAAAAATCGATACCCACTCAGCCTGTTAGGGATAATGACTACAAGAGGTCAAAATGAGCAAAGAAATTAAAGCCCAAGTTGTTGTACTTGGTTCTGGTCCTGCTGGTTACTCCGCTGCATTCCGTTGTGCGGACTTAGGTCTTGAAACTGTACTAGTTGAACGTTACAGCACGCTTGGCGGTGTATGTCTGAACGTGGGTTGTATCCCATCTAAAGCACTGCTTCACGTTTCTAAAGTAATTGAAGAAGCGAAAGCGATGGCTGACCACGGCGTTGTGTTCGGTGAGCCTCAAACAGACATCAGCAAAATCCGCATCTGGAAAGAAAAAGTTGTTAACCAACTAACTGGCGGCCTAAGCGGTATGGCTAAGATGCGTAACGTAACAGTAGTTAACGGTTACGGTAAGTTCACTGGCCCTAACTCTATCCTTGTAGAAGGCGAAGGTGAGCCAACAGTTGTTAACTTTGACAACGCAATCGTTGCGGCTGGTTCTCGTCCAATCAAACTGCCATTTATCCCGCATGAAGACCCACGTATTTGGGACTCTACTGACGCTCTAGAACTAAAAGAAGTGCCAGAAAAACTGCTTATCATGGGCGGTGGTATCATCGGTCTAGAAATGGGTACGGTTTACCACTCTCTAGGTTCTAAAGTTGAAGTTGTTGAAATGTTTGACCAGGTAATTCCTGCAGCAGACAAAGATATCGTGAAAGTATTTACTAAGCGTATTAAAGACAAGTTCAAGCTAATGCTAGAAACGAAAGTAACAGCAGTTGAAGCAAAAGAAGACGGTATCTACGTTTCAATGGAAGGCAAGAAAGCGCCAGCTGAAGCTGAGCGTTACGATGCGGTTCTAGTTGCTATCGGTCGTGTACCAAATGGTAAGCTAATCGACGGTGAAAAAGCGGGTCTAGAAATTGACGAGCGCGGCTTCATCAACGTTGATAAGCAAATGCGTACTAACGTTCCTCACATCTTCGCGATCGGTGATATCGTTGGTCAACCAATGCTTGCTCACAAAGGTGTGCATGAAGGTCACGTAGCTGCTGAAGTTATCTCTGGTAAGAAGCACTACTTCGACCCTAAAGTTATCCCTTCAATTGCGTACACTGAGCCAGAAGTGGCTTGGGTTGGTAAGACTGAAAAAGAAGCGAAAGAAGAAGGCATCAAGTACGAAGTAGCAACATTCCCATGGGCAGCATCAGGTCGTGCAATCGCATCTGACTGTGCAGACGGTATGACTAAGCTAATCTTCGACAAAGAAACTCACCGCGTAATCGGTGGTGCTATCGTTGGTACTAACGGTGGTGAACTACTTGGTGAAATCGGCCTTGCAATTGAGATGGGCTGTGATGCAGAAGATATCGCTCTGACTATCCACGCTCACCCAACTCTACACGAGTCTGTAGGTCTAGCTGCTGAAGTATTTGAAGGTTCAATCACTGACCTGCCAAACAAAAAAGCAGTTAAGAAGAAGTAAGCTTTTTCTGACTGAATGATAGAAGCCGCTGCATTGCAGCGGTTTTTTTATGCTTGTTATATAGAAATATAAATGTGTGCTTAGCTGACAGCAGACAATAAAAAGCCCACCAAACGGTGGGCTGACATATATTACGAGCTAAGCTTTAGTGTTCACGGTTGTAAATGCAAAGCATATCTAAGTATGAATTCACTAGATGTTTCAGCTCCGCTTCACCTTTAGCGCGGTTCGCTTGGACAAACAGTGAGTAACAAATACCGTGGAACAGGTTTGCCAAGTGTTCTGAATCGTGCTGGTCACACACTTCGCCACGTTCAATTGCTTTAATGAACATGTTTTGTACCAGCAACTGGTTAGTACGGTTAGTTGAAACAAACAATGGCCATACTTCGTCACGTGTTGAAGCACTCCACTCGAACCATACTTTTAGCCAGTGACAATCTTGGCTGACAAGCTCGATCATCGCATTAGTAATATTGGCGATGTTTTCACGTGCATGTAAGTCTAGGTCTATGTTATCCGATAGGAAGTTTGAGAACTGACGTACGACGTGATTGAGAACTTCATCCACCAAGTCTTCGCGTGTAGGGAAGTAGTTAAAAACAGTCGCTACAGAAACTTGAGCAATTTCTGCGATATCTGCGTGACCACCACGACCGATGCCGCGGCGCGCAAATACTTCCAATGCGATTTCCATTAACTGTTGCTTACGCTTAATTGGAGAAAGCCTAGTTCTAGGTCTCTTTGCAATTGAGTCCATATCCATTTTCCTTGCCATTTGAGTTGATATTGGGGGTAACCCCCTAATTGATTATTTTAATAGTTGCTTAAAGCAGTGATGAGTGTAATGGTGCATATGCACAAGGTCAACATCTGTAGAACAATTTATATACAGTAATGTCATTATTATTGATAAATTTAGCTATGAACTTTATAAAACTAAGACCTTCTTCCAAGATTTTTTGGCAACAGGATGCGACTTTCAACCCAATGAACGTGGTGATACACTACACGCCGTAAGATTAGGTGATCGTTTGCGTGCGACTTACCTCAACCCACAAATTTAGATTGAGCACAGTATGAAACATACAATAGAAGTCATGATTTCTGAGCAAGAAGTTCAGGAGCGAGTTCGTGAATTAGGCAAACAAATTACAGAGCGTTATCAAGGTAGTGAAGATCTTGTGTTGGTAGGCTTATTGCGTGGCTCATTTGTATTTATGGCAGACTTGGCACGTGCTATCGAACTGACTCACCAAGTTGATTTTATGACAGCGTCAAGCTACGGCAACACGATGGAAAGCTCACGTGACGTTCGTATCTTGAAAGATTTGGATGATGACATCAAAGGTAAAGACATTCTGCTTGTTGAAGACATCATTGACACTGGTAACACACTAAATAAAATCCGTGAGATTCTTTCGCTACGTGAGCCGAAGTCTATCGCGATTTGTACGCTCCTAGATAAGCCATCTCGTCGTGAAGTGAATGTTCCTGTGGATTGGATTGGTTTCGAAATTCCAGATGAATTTGTCGTTGGGGTGGGTATTGATTACGCGCAGAAATACCGCCACTTACCATACATCGGTAAAGTTGTACCTCAAGAATAATCATTGAGAGCAGCATTAAAAATATAAAAAAAACGCCCATCTAAGATGGGCGTTTTTTGTTCAACTTTTAGATATGACTTAGCGACAAAGCAGCTTGTTATCTGTATTTAGAATCGTCGAAAGAGCTTTCTGGTAAGACGCTTCTACGGTTTCCTTAGAGTTAGAACGAATGCCTAAGTACTCTAAGCGACCATCTTCAATTCCGTATACCACACCATGAATTTCAACATCTTGTCCACGCTCCCAAGCGTTTTGCAGGATGGTTGAGTTACCCAAGTTGTACACTTGCTCTGCAACATTAAGCTCGCCTAGTTTATCCGCTCGATCTTGTTGCGGCATTTGATCTAGGTAAGTGCGGTGTTTGAAATAGATATCTCTGATATGTAACAGCCAATTATTAATAAGACCTAGCTTAGGGTTATCAATGGCTGCATTTACGCCACCACATCCATAGTGTCCACAGACAATGATGTGTTTAACCTTAAGAACGTCTACGGCGTACTGGACGACGGATAGACAGTTGAGATCAGTATGGATAACTTGGTTTGCAACATTCCGATGAACAAAGAGTTCACCTGAGTATAGTCCGGTTAGTCGCTCGGCAGGGACGCGGCTATCAGAGCAGCCAATCCAAAGAAAATCAGGCTTTTGCCCCTCAGCGAGTTTTGCGAAGTATTCAGGTCGATCAGATTTGATCTCTTGAGACCATTTCGAATTGTTTTCAAATAACTGTTTTATTTCCGGCATTTTGCAAACTACTTCCCTTAAAAGACAAAATCGCTGCCGCTGTTTGTGTGCACATGCAAGCGATCAGTGTTGTAACTATACACAATGTTACAATTTCGATCTCGTTAAATATTCGTCAGATAGGACTCATCTGACTAGTTTTCATTAAGAAAAAAGTAAAATCTGATGAAACTATTTGTGGTGTGAATTTAGGCTTAATCTATTTATGGTTTAAATTTTCGCCTAGCTCGTTAAAGTAGTGATATTTTACTTTTTAAAATTGAATGCAGGGAAAATCAGCAGTGTTCGGTAGTCGTTTTGAAGATATCAATTTCAAAGGGGATGTATTTGGCGGGGTAACCACGGCGATTATCTCTCTCCCTCTGGCGTTAGCGTTTGGTGTTGCATCCGGAGCCGGTGCTGAGGCCGGCCTTTGGGGAGCAATAATGGTCGGTTTGTTTGCCTCGTTATTTGGTGGTTCTAATACGTTAATATCAGAACCGACAGGGCCAATGACGGTAATCATGACCGCAGTATTAACCAGTATGATGGCGAAATACCCAGAAACGGGCATGGCTATGACTTTCACGGTTGTCATGATGGCTGGCGCGTTCCAAATCCTATTGGGGACGTTAAAACTGGGTAAATACGTTACCTTAATGCCTTATAGCGTTATTTCCGGGTTTATGTCTGGCATTGGTGTGATTCTTATCATTCTGCAGTTATCGCCTTTGATGGGGCATGCTGCGCCTTCAGGGGGAGTACTCGGAACGTTATCTGCTTTGCCGGAGACCATTTCTAACCTTAAGTTCAGTGAGTTGTTTTTGGGACTACTGACTTTGGGGATTCTTTTTTTCTTCCCTAAGCAATATCGTAAATACGTTCCTGCACAGCTCGTGGCATTGGTCGCGGTGACTTTATTGTCTGTGATTCTCTTTGATACAGAAGATATTCGTCGTATCGGTGAAATTCCTGCTGGGTTACCTTCTCTCGTCGCCCCTTATATTGACACAGATATGTTTGTCGAGATGGTCATTGATGCATTAGTGCTCGGCACATTAGGTTGTATTGATACTTTGTTAACGGCGGTTATCGGTGACTCATTAACTCGTAAAGAACACGACTCAGATAAAGAGCTGCGAGGTCAAGGGTTAGCTAACATGATCTCAGGCTTGTTTGGTGCGCTGCCGGGGGCGGGGGCTACCATGGGGACGGTAACGAATATCCAAGTTGGGGCTCGTTCGCCATTATCTGGTGTGATTCGTGCACTAATGTTGGCGTTGGTTGTACTGGTTGCTGGCGGGTTAACAGAGCCAATCCCGATGGCTGTGTTAGCAGGCATTGCGGTGTATGTTGGCTTTAACATCCTAGACTGGAGCTTTATTCAGAGGGCACATAAGGTAAGCTTTTCCGGAATGGCGGTGATGTATGGCGTTATGTTGCTTACAGTATTCGTTGATCTTATCGTTGCGGTGGGTTTAGGCGTCTTTATCTCGAACATTATCATCATCGAGCGTTTGAGCCGAGAGCAGGCGCGACAAGTAAAAGCGATCAGCGACGCGGATGAAGATGATGTGCCGCTGACTGACAGCGAGCGTGGCTTGTTGGATCGTGCGAATGGTAAAGTGCTGTTCTTTTATCTTTCCGGTCCGATGATCTTTAGTGTTTCTAAAGCCATTTCACGTCAGCACTCTAGTATTTCGGACTATGACGTGATGATTCTCGATCTTACGGATGTACCAATGATTGATGTGACCGTCGGTTTGGCGTTAGAGAATGCGATTAAGGATGCTCTCGATGCCAATTGTGCCGTGTATTTATTATGCCCGAATGAGCGAACACGAGAACAGCTAGAGAAATTCCATGTGATTGACCTTGTGCCTGATGAAAATATGTACCAATTCCGTTACGAAGCATTGAATGCGGCGGTGGCACATGTTGAGGCAGACCAGTATCAGCGCATAACGGCGTAATCATTCTGACAGTTAAAAACGCAGCAGTGTCCTGTTGCGTTTTTTTATGCTCTATTTTGTCTTACTCAGAGATAACCTTTACAAGGTAAGGGTTATATTTCCAATATTATCGAAAGGTTTATTTGTAATCATCGTTATTCAACGATAAACTGATGGACCTCCAATACGATACCCAAGGCGATTTTGTAGTAAACCGCTGCTAAATATGAGTCGGTATTAGTAATCACAAACAAACGGCAATCAAGACCTTATGTACGCATTAGAAATTGAACAACTGCGCAAGACGTATGCAGGTGGCTTTGAGGCGTTAAAAGGTATAAGTCTCCAAGTGAAAAAGGGTGACTTCTACGCGCTTCTGGGTCCCAATGGTGCAGGAAAATCGACCACGATTGGCATCATTTCCTCCTTAGTGAATAAAACCTCCGGAACGACGAAAGTTTTCGGTTATGACATTGATACCGACCTCGAATTGGCCAAGCAGAATTTAGGCTTGGTGCCACAAGAGTTCAACTTCAACCAGTTTGAAACCGTTGAGCAAATTGTGATGCAGCAAGCTGGCTATTACGGTGTGTCTAAAGTGTTAGCCAAAGAAAGAGCAGAAAAATACCTGAAAAAATTGGATTTATGGGAAAAACGCCAAGAGCGTGCTCGTAACCTATCCGGTGGGATGAAGCGTCGTTTAATGATCGCAAGAGCTTTGATGCACGAGCCGCAATTACTCATTTTAGATGAACCAACGGCTGGAGTGGATATTGAACTACGCCGCTCAATGTGGGGGTTTCTGAAAGAGATCAACCAAGAGCAAGGAATTACGATTATTTTAACGACACACTACCTAGAAGAAGCGGAGATGCTGTGTCGAAATATCGGCATTATTAATCGTGGTGAGCTGATTGAAAATACCACCATGAAGGCGTTACTAGGTAAGCTAAGCGTCGAGACATTTATCTTGGATATTGAGTCAGAAGTCGAGGTGCCTGAGCTTGAAGGTGTTAATCGACAAAGTATTGTTGATGGCTCTTTAGAGATAGAACTAGATAAGAGCCAAGGATTGAATTCGGTATTCAGTCAGTTAACAGAGCATGGCATTAAAGTTCTCTCAATGCGTAACAAAGCCAACCGACTTGAAGAGTTGTTTGTCAGCATTGTAAGAGAGGGGAGTAATTAAATGTACGGTTTATATTGGACGGCATTTCGCAGCTTGCTGAGCAAAGAAGTCACTCGTTTTACACGTATTTGGGTGCAAACCTTAGTGCCGCCAGCCATTACGATGACGTTGTACTTCATCATTTTCGGTAATCTTATTGGCTCTCGAATTGGTGAGATGAGCGGCTTTAGTTACATGGAGTACATTGTTCCAGGTTTGATCATGATGTCGGTGATCACCAACTCATACTCGAATGTTGCGTCTTCATTCTTTAGTGCAAAGCTACAGAAGAATATTGAAGAACTGCTGGTGGCACCGGTACCAAACTATGTGATTATTGCTGGCTATGTGATGGGCGGCGTGACTCGAGGTTTGTTGGTCGGTGCAATTGTTACTTGTGTGTCACTTTTGTTCGTTGATTTGCAAGTGGAGCACTGGGGCATTATTGTCGCGACTGTCTTCATGACGTCGGTGGTATTTGCTCTCGGTGGCTTGATCAATGCGGTTTACGCAAAAACATTTGATGATATTTCGATCATCCCTACGTTTGTATTGACTCCTCTAACTTACTTGGGAGGTGTCTTTTATTCGATTAGTCTTCTGCCTGAATTTTGGCAAGGCGTTTCTAAGATCAACCCAATCGTCTACATGGTGAATGCGTTCCGTTACGGCTTTTTAGGTGTCTCGGATGTAGGCATTATCACTTCATTTAGTGTACTTGCAGTGTTTGTTGTTGCACTGTATGCCATTGCGCATTATCTAGTAACCAAAGGGATTGGGCTAAGAAGCTAAGCCATTCTCATAAAGCAAAGAGCGGCGATTCACGCTGCTCTTTCGCATGCATAACAATACATACCCATACAATTTTTCGGTTTTTATCATGGTAGGTTTCAATCATTTGTAATAAATGAGTGATCCTATGAATATTGTCCCGCCGCCGCCTTTCTCCTATCAGTTACTTAAGCCCAAATATTGGTCTGTATGGCTGGCATTTGGATCTTTAGCGATTCTTGTTAATGTACTGCCATACGTAGTATTGCGAATCTTAGGTAGAAGCATCGGCTGTATTGCGATGCATGTAATGAAGCGCCGACACAAGATCGCTCTGCGTAATCTCCAGCTGTGTTTCCCTGATTTTACGGATTGGCAATGTAAGGACGTAGTACGAAAAAACTTTCAATATACTGGAATGGCGATCATCGAAACCGGTATCGCTTGGTTTTGGCCAGATTGGCGGATACGTCGGATAACCTCTATTGTTGGAAAAGATCGTTTACTCGCTGAGGAAAAGAATGGACGTGGTGTGTTGGTGGTGTGCAGTCACCATTTAAACTTGGAGATAACCGCTCGTATTTTTAGCCAGTTTGCCCAAGGTTATGGCGTTTATCGCCCAAATTCGAATCCTGCTTATGAGTTTATTCAACATCGAGGTCGAACTCGTTTTGGACATCAAATGATTGATCGAAAAGACGTGAAATCAATGCTCAAAGTTCTGAAAAATGGTCATCGACTTTGGTATTTGCCCGACCATGATTATGGCGTTAGCCATTCTGTTTTTGCGCCGTTTTTTGCTGTTGAACAAGCGGCGAGTACCGTCGGGTCTAGTGTTCTCATTGATGCAACAAAGTGCGCGGTTATATCTGGCGTTACAGTGAGTAAAAATCACCATTACACGCTGTACATTGGAAAAGACATTAGCGAGCGTTTCGAGAGACGTAATGCGGTTAAAGCGGCAAGCATCTTGAATCAAGAGCTTGAGAAAATGATAAAACGTGATATTCCAGCGTGGATGTGGCTGCACAAGCGGTTTAAAACTCGCCCTGAAGGGTTAGATTGCGTCTATACGTAGAGTATAAAAAAGGTCGACTAAGAGTCGACCTTTTTACTTTTATGACTCAGAGCTTACTCTGCGTTCTCTGAGTTTGTATTGTTAGATTCAGCTTCTTCCTTCGCTTCGACAACCATATCTACCGTTTGGTTATCGATAAGACGAGCTTTGCCTAGGAACGCAGACATCAGAATGACAGCTTGTGTCGTTTCTGGTGTGATCACTTGTAATGTACGAGCATCACGAATGAAGATCTCATCAGGGTGCAGACCTGCAGCTCGAAGTTGGTCGCTTGCATCTTCGATGATCGATGCGTAGTCATCGCGGCCACCGCGAATGGCACTGCTGATCCAACGCATTGTACGAGCAAGTACAGGCGCACGTTGACGCTCGTCCAGCGTAAGCAAGCCATTGCGTGAACTCATTGCTAAACCGTCCATTTCACGTACGGTTGGTACACCGATGATTTCAATGTCCATTGCTAGGTCATCAACCATCTTGCGGATAACAGCAAGTTGTTGGAAGTCTTTCTCGCCGAAGCACGCGACATCCGGTTGTACGATGTTAAACAGCTTATTCACAATCGTCGTCACGCCACGGAAATGACCTGGTCGAGACGCGCCTTCGAGAATTGTTGATAGGCCAGGGACATCGACGAAGGTTTGCTTATCCAGACCTTCTGGGTAGATAACTTCTGGTGTTGGCGTAAATACCACATCGACCCCTTCAGAGGTTAACTTGCTTAAGTCTTCCTCTAGCGTGCGTGGGTAATTATTTAAATCGTCTGCACGATCAAACTGCATCGGATTAACAAAGATGCTTACGACAACGATATCAGCGTATTCGCGTGCTTTACGCACTAAAGTTAAGTGGCCTTCGTGAAGGTTGCCCATGGTAGGGACAAACGCCACTTTACGACCTTCACGTTTAAAGGTTTTAAGGTGTTCACGAACTGCTGAGATTTCCGCAAAAGTTTGCATGCATTTATCCTCTAGGCAATGGTATGAGCGTCGTCTGGGAATACACCGTTGGCTACATCTTCAATGTATTTAGTAACGGCTTTGCGCATATCACCTGTTTCAGCAAGAAAGTTTTTGGAGAATTTCGGCATGTAGTTGGCAGAAATACCAAACATATCATGCATTACGAGAATTTGACCATCTGTTACGTTACCTGCACCAATACCGATAACAGGAACGTCAAGCACTTGCGTAATACGTTCAGCAAGCTCAGCTGGTACGCATTCTAGTAAGACGATTTGAGCGCCTGCTTCTTGCAGCGCTAATGCGTCTTTTACCATGCGATCTGCTTTTTCTTGATCGCGACCTTGGATTTTGTAACCACCAAAAATATTAACAGCTTGAGGAGTTAAACCAAGATGAGCACAAACTGGAACTGATCGTTCAGTGAGCATTTTCACCGTGTCGACAAGCCAGTCACCACCTTCAATTTTTACCATATTGGCACCAGCACGCATCAGTTTAGCCGCATTTTCGCAAGCTTGCTCTGGCGTGGTGTAGCTCATGAATGGCATGTCTGCCATCAACAAACAATTTGGGCTACCAGCGCGTACGCAACGAGTATGGTAAGCGATATCATCGACCGTTACTGGCAGAGTATCGTTGTGACCTTGCAAAACCATACCTAGAGAATCACCAACAAGAAGTACTGGCATTTCTTGGCTTTCAAACAGTTGGGCAAAGCTCGCATCATAAGCGGTTGAAGTAGCAAATTTACGACCTTCTTGCTTCCACTTGATTAGGTCGTTGATGGTCATTTTTTTCATGGTTTTATCCTTACTAGGAGTTGGCTATGACTGCCAGATACTGAGGCCGTTTCTATCTACTTGTTCCAGTAGTTCAGAGACCTCGGTCCCATCAGGGAGTTGTAAACTTGGTGCAATTTCCGCAAGAGGGTAGAGTACGAATTCACGCTCTTTCATTCCATAATGAGGAACGATCAGCCTCTCGGAATTAATCACCTCATTGCCATAAAGCACAATGTCGAGGTCCAAGGTTCTTGGTCCCCAGCGTTCGTCTTTACGGACACGCCCTTGTTCTTGCTCTATAGCTTGTGTGCAATTGAGCAATTCAATAGGCGTCAAACTGGTGTTAATAGACACAACCGCATTGATGTAATCCGGTTGGTTTTGTGGCCCCATTGGCGTGCTGCTGTATAGCGAAGAAGCTTGAACAAACTCTGATTTAGGCAGCGTTTTTAATGCTTCAATCGCTTGCTTCGCTTGGCTGACAGGATCAGCCAAGTTACTGCCTACCGCAATGTACGCTGTAATCATGATTTGGGCTTACTCTTTTTCTTGCGATAAGTTTTACGGCGGCGCTGGCCTGTTTTCGGTGATTGACCGTCTAAGTCGGCAGCCATTGCTTGACGCATTTCTCGGCCTGCATTTTGAAAAGTTTCCCACCACTTGGCAAGCTTCTGAGTGTCACCACCTTCAATTTCACCGCGCATTTCAAGAAAATCAAAGCCAGCTCTAAATTTATTGAGCTCCATAAGACGGAATGCACGTTTACCGTTACGTCGTGGAAGACGAAGCTGTAACTGCCAAATCTCGCGAATGGTTGCAGTGTGGCGTCTTGGAATGGCAATTGTGCGAACTTGCTCGTCAAGAATGATGTTGCTCGCTTCCATAATGGCGTCGTAATGGCCTAAGTTGCGCTCTTCCATCAGTTCATCGGCTTTCGCACACAGTGGGTACCACAGCATTGCAGCAAACATAAATGCTGGATTGATGCGTTTCCCATCTTCGATGCGCATGTCGGTAGAATCTAGGACAAGATCCAACATCTGCTCAGTGTGAGAGGAGTAATCTTCTGTAAAGTGCGCTGCAATCGTCGGGAACAGTTGCTGGAATAGGTTGTACTCACGCAGTAGGTGGTAGGTTTCTAAGCCATGACCGGATTGCAATAATTTGAGTGACTCTTCAAAAAGACGCGCTGACGGAATGTCACCGAGCAACGGTGCCATGTGTTCGATTGGCGCTGCGGTGTCTTCTTCAATATCAAAGTCTAGTTTTACCGCAAAACGAACCGCACGCAGCATGCGCACAGGGTCTTCACGGTAGCGTGTTTCTGGATCACCAATCAGTCGAATTAGGCGATCTTCTAAATCTTCAATACCACGTGCGTAGTCGTGAATCGAGTAATCTGCGATGTTGTAGTACATCGAGTTAATCGTAAAATCACGGCGCTCAGCATCTTCATCGATGGTGCCGTAGACGTTGTCACGCAGCAGCATACCCTCTTTTGATTGCTGAGAAATGCTCTTATTCTTTTGCTCTTGGTGGTGACCACGGAATGTCGCAACCTCAATGATGTCTCGGCCAAACATAATATGAGCCAAGCGGAAGCGGCGACCAATCAAACGGCAGTTACGAAATAGCTGTTTGATCTGTTCCGGCGTTGCGTTGGTCGCAATGTCAAAATCTTTTGGTTTTTGTCCAAGCAGTAAGTCTCGAACCCCGCCACCCACAAGAAAAGCATCGAAACCAGCACCATTTAGGCGGTACAGTACCTTCAGCGCATTATCACTGATCTGCTTACGCGAAATGTTGTGCTCTTCACGAGTTATTACATTGAGAGCGAGCTCTGGAATTGTGGCAGGTTCGCTTGGTGTATAGTCGTTTGTATTCATGTGCATCTGGCAATAACTGGGTTTAATCCAATCTTGCTTTGGTTAGTTTTATACGCCTCTAGGGCCTAATTTGCGGCTAATGATAGCCTACACAATGCCATTTGAGAATCACGGTGTGATCTCGATCTCTGCTGGAAGCTGTTCCAACCGCCAGTTTTCGCAGCCCCAACGAAGAATATCTTCTATGTTGGCCGCCCTTACGGTTTCAGGTATCTCGAAACCTAAAAATGTCATGGCGCGCAATAGAGTAGGTTTTGGTGTATCTATATCAATAGCCGTCGCGTGATTTTGTTTCGACAATTTATTGCCGTTGTTGTCCATCGCCAATGGTAAATGCAAGTAGCTAACTTCAGGCTGACCAAGTATTTGGTACAGGCTAATTTGACGCCCTGTCGGCTCGATTAAGTCTGCACCTCGCACGACTTCTGTGACGCCTTGGTCGATGTCGTCCAATACTACCGCAAGATTATAAGCAAATAATCCATCTCGACGTTTAATAATGAAATCTTCATTAACGAGTTGCTCTGGAATAGTAATGGTTCCCCGCTTTTGGTCGAGGAAATGAGCGACAGGCTTGGTCATTTTTAGGCGAATCGCGCCGTCTTTCAAGTTTTTATCGCGGCAAGTGCCAGGATAAAAACCGCCATGCTCTTTAATTTGCTTACGAGTACATTGGCAATAATAGGCTTCTCCATTTTCGAGCCATTTGTTTATTTGAGCTTGGTAAAGGTCGTGACGTTCGCTCTGGTATACCACTTCTCCATCCCAATGCAGCTGATAGGCCTTGAGTGCCTCTAGGATAAGTTGCGCTGCACCTGGCATTTCTCTTGGTGGGTCTAAGTCCTCAATACGTACTAACCAAGCTCCGTTTTGTGCTTTCGCTTGAAAATAACTGCCAAGAGCGGCAATCAGTGAACCAAAATGCAGTGGACCAGAAGGAGATGGGGCGAATCGACCTACATAGCGTGTCATGCGTGTATCTCGAATTTAGTAAACAAATAGGGTGCGAAGATAGCCAAAACAAAAAGGGAGCCTGAGCTCCCTTCAACAATCATAATGCTGGGTGATTAACCTTGCATTTGCTTCTCTTTGATTTCTGCAAGTGTTTTACAGTCAATACAAAGGTCAGCGGTTGGACGTGCTTCAAGACGGCGAACGCCAATCTCTACGCCACAAGACTCACAGAAGCCAAAATCGTCTTCTTTGATTTTATCCAAAGTCTTTTCAATCTTCTTGATCAAACGGCGTTCGCGGTCACGGTTACGCAGTTCTAGGCTGAACTCTTCCTCTTGAGAGGCGCGGTCAACTGGATCTGGGAAGTTTGCTGCTTCGTCCTGCATGTGGTGAACAGTACGATCCACTTCAGCTCTTAGCTGGTCGCGCCAAGCTGTTAAGATTTTCGTAAAGTGTTCAACCTGCTCTGGTGACATGTACTCTTCACCAGGTTTTTCCTGATATGGCTCCACGCCGGCAATGGCTAGGATGCCTATCGTTTTCTTCTTTGATTCTGGCATACAGCATCTCCTACTTACACCTAGTCAACTGCTACGCAGTCAATTTAAGGCGGGTATCTATAGCAAAAAGAGGCGGTGCAAGCAAATACTGAATCGCAAAGTTATCGTCAATGTGAAGACGACATCATTTTTTCTCTTAATTGATAAAATCAATAGCGGAAATCAGCTTCATTCCAGTATCGCTCAGTTCAGCTTTGTAGCAGAGAACTTCCACTCCAGCGTCTTGTGCTTGTTTGAGTAATAGTGAATATTTCGCGTCTATATGGTGCGCCGCGGATACTTTTTCAATACCTGAATGTAAAACAGTGAATAAAAGTATGGCTCTACTTCCATTTTGTGCCATTTCTGTGAGCTCTCTCAGGTGTTTTTGTCCCCGAGTCGTGACCGCATCTGGGAAGTATCCTTGTCCAGTAGAGTCGGTCTCATCAAGAAGAGTGACGCTTTTCACTTCTATATAGCACTTTGGCTTGTCGTCTGCGCTGAGCAAGATATCAATTCGGCTATTTTCATTGCCGTATTTCACCTCAGTTTGAAGTGTGTCATAACCATAAAGCTCTGAAATGACATTATTTTCAATAGCCTCTACGGCTAATTGATTGGCGCGCGCGGTGTTGATACAAATACGGTGGCCTTGTTCGGTCTCACTCAACTCCCAACTATTGGGGTATTTTCGTTTCGGGTTGTCGGAAGTAGAAAACCAAACTTTGTTTCCGGGCGTTGCACAACCCGTCATTGCACCTGTATTTGCGCAGTGGATTGTACGGATTTCACCAGTATCGAGCTCGATATCGGCAAGAAAGCGTTTATAACGTTTGAGTAGAGTGGCGGACTCTAAAGCGGGTGTGAAATGCATTTGCTTATTTAGACAAAAAATTTTTTATGTACAATGTTGCCACCATTACACCATAAGGTATTTCCTTTGTCACAATTGCCGATTGAAGCCGTGATGCCTGAGTTGCTGACGGCGGTCAAAAATCAACATCAAGTGATCTTAAAAGCGGCGCCTGGTGCCGGTAAGTCGACTTACTTCCCTTTGCAGTTACTCTTAAATCATTCGGTTGCTGGAAAAATCATCATGCTTGAGCCAAGACGACTCGCGGCGCGTAACATTGCCCGTTATCTTGCTGAGCAATTGGGAGAGCAAGTAGGTCAACGCGTGGGTTATCGAGTCCGTGGTGAGGCAAAGGTAAGTTCTGCAACGCAGCTGGAGATCGTGACCGAAGGGATCATGACTCGGATGATTCAAACGGACCCGGAGTTGGATGGGGTTGATCTACTGATCTTTGATGAGTTTCATGAACGCAGCATTCATGCCGATACCGCTTTGGCATTCAGTTTAGAAGTTCAAGAGGCATTGCGAGACGATCTCAAGCTGGTGGTAATGTCGGCAACGCTTGACCAACAAGCATTACAATCGCTGTTGCCAGAAGCCAGTTACATTGAATCTGAAGGGCGCAGCTTTGATGTGGCAATGCGTTACCAGCCGTTAGGTGTGAACGAGCATTTACCTACGAGTATGGCAAAAACAATAGAAAGTCTTATGAACAAAGAGTCCGGATCTTTGTTGGCTTTCCTGCCGGGTGTTGGTGCCATAAAACAAGTTGAAGAGCGGTTGTCTCATTTAGCGGATGATATCGACGTATGCCCACTTTATGGTCAACTGAGCTTTGCAGATCAACAAAAAGCGATTACGCCAGCAGAACAAGGTAAGCGTAAAGTCGTTCTAGCGACCAACATTGCAGAAACTTCACTAACGATTGAAGGCATTCGCCTCGTCGTTGATTCTGGGTTAGAGCGTATTGCCCGCTTTGATTTGAAAAACGGTTTAACACGCTTAGAGCAAACACGCATTGCACAGTCTTCAGCGATTCAGCGTGCAGGACGAGCGGGACGAATAGAAGAGGGCATTTGTGTTCGTCTTTATTCTGAAAGCCAGTTCAAGCAGCAACCGCTGGTTCCCCAACCCGAAATTTTGCATTCCGATTTAGCTAGTTTAGTTATGGAGCTTGCCTTTTGGGGAGCGAGTGATATCCACGATCTAAAGTGGCTTGATGTTCCCGCTAATGCGTCATTGGAACAAGCGAAGCAGCTATTGGTGTCATTGGGACTACTGACGGAAAAAGGGCAATTAACGTCCGAAGGAAAACAGGCGCATGAACTAGGCGTTGAGCCTCGTGCGGCTGCGATGCTAATTAAAGCGCAATCTTACAGTGATAAGATGTTAAATGCTGCTTTGGCGGCGGTCGCACTGATTGAAGAGCCAGAGAGGAGTGTTACCAATATCGCTCATAGCTTGCATCGTTGGCTTGTTGGTACTCATCCAAAAAAGTCGATGTTGTTCAAGCGTGCTCAATCTCTAGCGTACAAATTGGATACGGTATTTGACCTGAAAGGCGTGGATGAAGATGCATTACCGCTGGTGTTAAGTTTGGCATTTCCAGATCGCATTGCACAGCAGCGCACAAATCAATTTGGGCGATTTACTTTGGCTAATGGTCATGGTGCAGAATGTCGTCAGGAAGACATGCTAGGTGGCTGTGAGTATTTGGTTGCCGTTGACTTAATGCGTTCTCATTCTAATTCAAGTCAAATTCATTCGGCATGTGAATTGGATGTCAATATATTGCGAACGACCTTTGATACGCTATTTTCGTCTGAAGAAGTAGTGGACTGGGATGAAAAAAGAGGCCGTCTAATAGCTGAGCGACAAACAAAACTCGGTCTGCTGGTCGTTGAACGCGAGCCGTTGCCAAGCCCGGGCAAAGAAAAAATGACACAAGCTTTACTCACGTATGTCCGCCGCCAGGGCTTACAGAGTCTAAACTGGACACCGGCAGCGGAGAGCTTGTTGGCTCGGATTCGTTGTGCGGTGGAATGGTTACCTGAGCAGTCATGGCCAATGTTTGATGAAGCCAGTTTGCTGGATTCATTAGAGGAGTGGTTAGAACCATACATGACGTCTGTCAGTTCGGTTAAAGACCTGAGCAAGATAAACTTGGTCGAAGCACTTAATGCTCGATTAGGTTGGCCACTCAATCAACAACTGGATGAATGGTTACCTGAGCATTACCAACTGCCCACAGGTTCAAAGAAGCGTATCCGTTACCAATATGGCCATGAGCCGATATTATCGGTGCGTATGCAAGAAGTATTTGGGGAGAGTGGTTCCCCAACGGTGGCTCTTGGCCGCAAGCGTTTGGTGCTTGAACTGCTTTCACCGGCACAACGTCCATTGCAAGTAACGTCGGACTTGGCGGCTTTCTGGAACGGAAGCTACAAAGACGTTCAAAAAGAGATGAAAGGGCGCTACCCAAAACACGTTTGGCCAGATGATCCTGCCAATCATGTAGCAACAACGAAAACAAAAAGACAATTGAATAATGACTGACAGCAAGAAGCCTAGCGCGAAAAAAGCGCCAGCGAAGAAAAGTACAACCAATAAAGGAACCGCAAAACAGACTCGACGTACGCCGAGTAAAAAACCGACTAACGAGAAACGTTCGTGGTTGAAAGTTCTGTGGTCGTTTAGCTGGAAAGCTGGCGTTGCACTTGCCGCTGTTTTGCTGTTTGTTGGGATTTACTTAGATAGTGTGGTGAAAGAACGCTTTGAAGGCCAGCTGTTTGAGCTGCCAACGGTGGTTTATGCCCGTATCTTGAATCTAAGCCCTGGTGAGAATATCACCATCCAAGAACTGCGCAACGAGCTAGATGTGTTGAATTATCGTAAAGTGAGTCAACCTCGTTACCCAGGCGAATATTCCTCTTCTTCCACTCGGATTGAATTGATTCGCCGTCCATTCGAGTTTGCCGATGGTCCCGAGCCGGATCGTCACATTATGCTGCATTTCTCTGATTCCGGCTTGCAACGTATTCAGTCTTTAGAATCTCGAGGAGACCTTGGTTACTTGCGCCTAGAACCGAAGATGTTGGGCATGCTGGAGAAAGACCGTGATGAACAGCGTCTTTTCTTACGTCGTGATCAGTTCCCTGAAATTTTAGTGGATGCACTGCTTGCGACCGAAGACCGGGATTTTTATCAACATGACGGGGTGTCACCGCTCGCGATTGCACGTGCATTGGTTGCGAACATTAAGGCCGGTCGTACTGTTCAAGGTGGTAGTACGCTGACTCAGCAATTGGCAAAAAACCTGTTTTTGACTCGTGATAAAACACTGTGGCGTAAAGTTCGAGAAGCGTATATCGCGCTAATTTTGGATTACCGTTACAGCAAAGATCGTATCTTAGAAGCCTACCTCAACGAAGTGTACCTAGGTCAAAGTGGAGGTGAAGCGATCCACGGGTTTGGCTTGGCGTCGCGTTACTATTTTGGGCAGCCAATCCAGGAGTTGCGAATCGATCAGCTGGCGATGTTAGTTGGGATGGTAAAAGGACCGTCTTACTACAACCCAATTCGTTACCCTGAGAGAACGAAAGAGCGTCGTGATCTCGTTCTGCGCCTGTTAATGCAGCAAAACATGTTGACTTCAGAGCAGTATGAACAAGCTGTAAGTCGTCCACTCGATACGCAAAGCAAGCCACGTATTGCGAGCCGTCAGCCAGCTTATTTCCAACAATTGAGCATTGAATTAAAAGAAAAAGTTGGGGAGCGATTTAAAGCAGAGACCGGACTGCGCGTGTTTACGTCTCTGGACCCAGTATCGCAAAGCAAAATGGAACAAGCTATCGCGAAAAAGATCCCAGAACTAGCTAAACGGGGTGGTAAAGAGTTAGAAGCCGCTGCTGTGGCCGTTGATCGCCATAGTGGTGAAATCCGTGCGATGGTTGGTGGTAAACGTGTCGGTTATGAAGGCTTTAACCGCGCGCTCAATGCCAGTCGTCCAATTGGTTCTTTAGTGAAACCAGCGATTTACTTAACGGCTCTAGAACAACCGGATAAATACAACCTAGGCACGACGCTACACGACACGCCGTTAAGTCTGAAGAGCAGTAAAGGTAACGTGTGGACGCCGCGCAACTACGATAGAAAATATCGTGGTGATGTGCCACTTTACATTGCTTTAGCGAAATCACTTAACGTACCAACCGTGCGCTTAGGTATGGCACTTGGCATTCCTGAAGTATCCAATACTTTAGAGCGTTTGGGCGTGAACAAAGACGAAATTCGCCCAGTGCCTTCGATGTTTTTGGGTTCGTTTTCTTTGACGCCATTCGAAGTCGCACAGATGTATCAGACTCTGACAAATTCAGGTAAGCGTGCAAAACTGACCGCTCTGCGCTCAGTCATGGATATGGAAGGTAATGTGCTGTATCAATCCTTGCCTCGTTCATCAAGAGCCGTGGATGAACAAGCTGCATGGCTAACGACCTACGCGATGAAACAAGGGGTTGCTCAAGGCACTGGCCGCTTCTTACAAAGCCAGTTTGGTTGGGCTGCATTGGCAGGAAAAACGGGTACCAGTAATGACAACCGCGATAGTTGGTTTGTCGGTGTTGATGGTCGTGAGGTGACGACAATTTGGCTAGGCCGCGACGATAATAAACCCGTGAATCTAACGGGGTCGAGTGGTGCATTACGAGTGTACGCAGAGTACTTGAAGCAGCGTATTCCTGAGCGCTTAGAGCTCCCATGGCCAAGAGAAATCACCACATTAGGGTTCAAGCCTACATCTGATGGAGGTTTAGAAATGAACTGCCGTAGTGATTACAAACTGCCGGTTTGGGATAAAACCGGTCAGATAAAGCAACAGTGTGAGAAGAAATCAAACTGGTTAAATAGCATATTTGATTGGTAGCATCGCCAAATCAACAACATTAGCTTGTTTATCTGATTAATTCTTAGTACATATTAGGGCGTGTTAGTACAGTACTGCTAGCACGCCCTACTTGATCAGATATTCAATAAAGGAAGAAGTGAATGTTCAAAAAGCTGTTATCAAGCCCATCGGTTCGCAACTTTGCGCTTTGGGTTAGTACCTTTTTGATGATCACTCCTTCTGTTTCCCTCGCAAACTCTCTAACAAAAACGGATGACTTGGAACCTCGACCAAAGGTGGCGGTTGTGCTCGCTGGTGGCGGAGCGAAAGGGGCGGCACACATTGGGGTTTTAAAAGCATTGGAAGAAATGCAGATCCCTGTCGATATTGTGACCGGTACCAGTATGGGCGCCTATGTGGGTGGGCTCTATGCCACGGGGATGAGTGCTGATGAAATTGAGAGTTTTATCTACACCGTCGATTGGGGCAGCGGTTATCGAGATCGTGTTGACCGTAGCCAACGTCGAGTTCGTGACAAAGAGTATGAAGACCGCTATCAAATTAATACCGACCTCGGCTTAAGGTTCGGTGAGGTACGAGCACCAACGGGTGTGGTGCAAGGCCAGAACATGTTGCGAGTATTGCGTGAGACTACAGGGAACTTAGGGCGATTCGATTCTTTTGATGAGCTTGCCATTCCTTATCGTTCTGTTGCGACTGATATTCTTGCCCTAGAAGAAGTCGTACTGGGTAATGGTTACCTTGTGGATGCCATGATGGCTAGCATGTCTGTACCAGGAGCACTTCCTCCCTATAAGCTCAATGGTCATATGCTTGTCGATGGTGGCGTCGTCAATAACATGCCTGTCGATGTGGCTCGCGCCATGGGGGCTGATGTCGTTATTGCCGTCGATATTAGCACCGACTACAAAACCGAAGATGAATTTACGGGGCTGTTTACTGTCGCGGACCAACTCTCTAACTATCTCGTTCGTCGTAGTACACAACAGCAAGTGGACGAGCTTGAACCTCAAGATATCTATATTCGTCCCAATGTGGGCACCATGGAAACCGTCGAGTTCGACAAAATGCCTTGGGCTTTTCAAGCTGGGTACGATATTACCAAGCAATTAAAAGACAAGCTGAAAGAGTTACGCTTGTCCAACGCGGACTATCAAAAATACATCGACCGCAAACAAGAAGTTCGTAAAACTTTGATTTATGGCGATCAGCGTGTGGTTGATGACATTGTGATTGTAAATAACACGCACTACAGCGATGTGCTATTGACGAATCGTATTGAATTAGAAACCGGACGTCGTATTTCAACGGCCGAAATTGAGAAAGCCGTTGAAAACCTCTACGCGTTAGATCGGTTCGAGCTCATCACTTATCACTTTGAAGAGGTTGATGGTGAGACATTGTTGGTTTTTGATGTTAACGAGAAGTCGTGGGGGCCTAATTATCTCAACTTCCGATTTTTTCTTGAAGATGACTTCGATACAGATAGCCAGTACGGCATAGGGATATCAACCAACTTTACCAACTTGAACTCTCATGGCGCGGAGTTGGCGTTCAACGTAGAAATGGGCACGGATAAGCTGATTGAAGCTGAGTTGTATTCCCCTGTTTTATCTAGCCAAGAACTTTTTGTATCGGGGCGTATTTCCTATGGCAGTGAGAGCCGAAACTTACCTTTAACAGAGCCTCAAGCACCAGATTTAGAGTCAGTAAATGATTTTTTTCCGGTCACTTACGATGATTTTACAACAGAGTTAGCGATAGGTATCCAACCCACATTGTGGCAAGAACTTCGATTTGGCGCTCGCTACTCAACCGGAGATATTGAGCTTTCTACTTTGGCTTCTGCTGGTAAATTGGATTTTGAACGTCGTGGCCTGTTTGCCAATTATCGCCTAGATACACTTGATGATTTCGCATTTCCGACTCGTGGGCTTTTAGTCGATCTCGAATATTTAGTGTCTCATGATCAAAGTCCTCAAGGCGTTAGCCTTTTAGAAACTGACAAAATTATTGAAGATACCGTTTATGAAATCTCTGCACGATTTAAAGGTGCAGTGAGTCATCAGCGTCATACTTTAGTCGGACATGCTGAATATAGTTTTGTAGAGAGTAAAAACTCATCTTTACCGCTTGATCCCAGAGAGTTGGGCGGCTTCTTAAGCCTATCGGGAATCCCAAGAAATAGCCTGATCGGACAGAACTTATTTTTCAGCAGTTTGGTGTACCGATATAAGTGGTTTGATAATGATTTCGGATTGTTTGAAGCTCCAGTCTACCTGGGCGCATCGGTCGAATATGGCGGTGTTTGGTCTGATAATGATCTGAAACTAAACGAAGCGCCGCTTTACAATGCTGGCTCCATCTTCTTTGGTGTTGACTCACCAATAGGACCAATAATGTTGGCATACGGTCGTACCGAGCAAGATTTGGATGCTGTGTATTTGATCGTAGGAACATCGTTTAATTAATCGGGTATGAGAAAGCAAAAACTTGGCATATTTGGTCAAAATTAGCAGAACTTTAGTCGTAAGTTGCTATGTTGGTCAAAATGATAAGATTTTAATTTAAGGTTAAATTTGCTATTATTTTGCCCACAGTTTGGCCTCTACGGCGCTGTTTCTCAATCATAATTGAATGAAAACAAGGGCAATGGAGAGCCAAGTTTCCAAGGATGTTCACTCCTTTACTTTAACAATAGTAATAATAGAGGAGGAACCGCAATGAGAGGAAAAAGTCGTGCTTGAAGCCTACCGTAAACACGTCGAAGAGCGTGCTGCTGAAGGAGTTGTTCCTAAACCGCTAGACGCAGAACAAGTTGCTGGACTTGTAGAACTTCTGAAAAATCCCCCGCAAGGTGAAGAAAAAGTCATTCTTGACCTACTTGAAAACCGTATCCCTCCAGGTGTTGATGAAGCTGCTTATGTAAAAGCGGGTTTCCTAACAGCAGTAGCAAAAGGTGAAGTTAAATCACCATTAGTGAGTCGTGAAAAAGCGGCTGAACTGCTAGGCACTATGCAAGGTGGTTACAACATCGAACCGCTAGTTGAGCTATTGGATGATGAAGCACTGGCAGAGATCGCAGTAAAAGCGCTGTCTCATACGCTGCTAATGTTTGATGCTTTCTATGACGTAGAAGAGAAAGCAAAAGCAGGCAATGCGCATGCACAGAAAGTACTTCAATCATGGGCTGATGCTGAGTGGTTCCTTTCTAAGCCTAAGCTTGAAGAAAAAGTCACTCTAACCGTATTTAAAGTAACAGGTGAAACGAACACGGATGACCTTTCACCTGCACCTGACGCTTGGTCTCGTCCTGATATCCCAGTACACGCACTGGCGATGCTTAAAAACGAGCGTGAAGGAATAAACCCTGATCAACCGGGTACTATTGGTCCGATCAAGCAAATTGAAGAGTTAAAAGACAAAGGTCATCAATTGGTTTACGTTGGTGATGTTGTTGGTACTGGCTCTTCACGTAAATCTGCAACCAACTCAGTGCTTTGGTTTATGGGTGATGATATCCCTTACGTTCCAAACAAACGAGCTGGTGGGTATGTGCTTGGTGGCAAAATTGCCCCTATCTTCTTTAACACAATGGAAGATGCTGGCGCACTACCAATCGAAGTTGACGTAACTAAGCTCAACATGGGCGATGTTATCGATGTTTACCCATATGAAGGTAAAGTTTGCAACCACGAAACTGGTGAGGTTCTAGCTGAGTTCTCGCTAAAAACAGAAGTACTGATTGATGAAGTTCGTGCTGGTGGTCGTATCCCATTGATCATCGGTCGTGGTTTGACAGACAAAGCGCGTCAATCGCTAGGTCTTGAGCCTTCGGACGTATTCCGCAAACCTGGTGAAATCGCAGATTCTGGCAAGGGTTACACGCTTGCACAGAAAATGGTTGGTAAAGCATGTGGCGTAGAAGGCATCCGTCCTGGAACCTACTGTGAGCCGAAAATGACGACAGTAGGTTCGCAAGATACTACTGGCCCTATGACTCGTGATGAACTTAAAGACTTGGCGTGTCTCGGCTTCTCTGCTGATCTTGTCATGCAGTCTTTCTGTCACACATCGGCTTATCCAAAACCAGTAGACGTTAACACTCACCATACACTTCCGGACTTTATTATGAACCGCGGTGGTGTATCTCTTCGTCCTGGTGACGGTATTATCCACTCATGGCTAAACCGTATGCTACTACCGGATACTGTCGGTACGGGTGGTGACTCACATACTCGTTTCCCTCTGGGTATTTCATTCCCAGCTGGCTCGGGCCTGGTTGCCTTTGCTGCTGCGACAGGCGTTATGCCGCTAGACATGCCAGAGTCAATCTTGGTTCGTTTTAAAGGTGAAATGCAACCGGGTATTACACTGCGTGATCTTGTTCATGCCATCCCTTACTACGCGATTCAGCAAGGTCTACTAACGGTAGAAAAAGCGGGCAAGATCAACGAATTTTCTGGCCGTATCCTTGAGATTGAAGGCTTAGAAACGCTAACGGTTGAGCAAGCATTTGAGCTTTCTGATGCATCTGCAGAACGTTCTGCGGCAGGTTGTACTGTGAAATTGTCTCAAGAGTCGATCGAAGAGTACTTAAACTCTAACATCGTGATGCTGAAGTGGATGATCTCTGAAGGCTACGGTGATCGCCGTACTATCGAGCGCCGCATTACTGCAATGCAAGAGTGGCTAGCAAACCCTGAGCTGATGCAAGCAGATAAAGACGCTGAATACGCACATGTGATTGAAATCGATATGGCTGAAATCAATGAGCCAGTGCTATGTGCACCGAATGACCCAGATGACGCTCGTTTGTTGTCTGAAGTACAAGGCACAGCGATTGATGAAGTGTTCATCGGTTCTTGTATGACGAATATCGGTCACTTCCGCGCGGCAGGTAAATTGCTTGATAAGTTCAATGGCCAGTTAGCGACGCGCCTTTGGGTAGCGCCACCAACAAAGATGGATAAAGACCAACTGATTGAAGAAGGCTACTACGGTATCTTCGGACGTGCAGGGGTGCGTATTGAAACGCCAGGGTGTTCACTTTGTATGGGTAACCAAGCGCGTGTTGCAGATAAATCAACAGTAATGTCGACTTCAACGCGTAACTTCCCGAACCGTCTGGGTACTGGTGCGAATGTTTACCTGTCGTCAGCTGAGCTAGCTGCAGTAGGTGCAATTCTAGGTAAGATTCCAACCAAAGAAGAATACCTAGAATACGCGAAGCAAATCGACGCTACGGCAACGGATACGTACCGCTACTTGAACTTCCATAAAATGGATCAATACACCAAGAAAGCGGACGAAGTGATCTTCCAAGAACCGGCATAATCAGAAATGCACAATTCAAAAGCACCTCATATGAGGTGCTTTTTTTATGGGAGCAATTCGCTATACTCGCACCAAATTGATACGAAATAGGCAATCTCGGTGGAATTTGAATTCATTCGTAACACGTTGATGGGCGAGTACTACGTAAAATGTAGCATGGGACATGAGATTGTAGGGCGCTGGTTGCAAGAAGAAATTGGCAACGATCCGATGAAGATTGCACAGGTTGAAAAGCTAATTGAGCAGTCATTTTCAGCGCCTTCTCAGGAGTATAACCTAACAGGCACGGAAATTAGCTTGATGATTCAGGGCGATGAAGTTCTTGTTCAAGAAAACGCATTAGCCCATGAATATGATGTCGAGATGGAAAGTGAGTTCGACTTCTACAATGCAGAAAGTACAGCAAGTTGTGGGATAGAGGATTTCATGGCACTTATCGAACAGTGGAAAGACTTTTTGAACATTTAATGCACAGTTTTGGGTGATTTCTCTGCCGTTGCTTTAAATTTGTGAAAAGGGCGCACCGATATGGTGCGCTCTTTTTGTTTATAGATATGTAAATTGAGGTTAGCTTTTATTATTCAATGACTTAAAAACTTGGCACGTAGATTGGATTATAAGAAGTGTTTCAGGATGAAAGCTTCGGAGATAACTCAATGAAAATAATCAATGCCATTATTAAGCCGTTTAAATTAGACGATGTACGAGAAGCATTGGCTGATGTCGGTATCGAAGGGATGACAGTATCAGAAGTTAAAGGGTTCGGTCGTCAAAAAGGTCACACGGAATTGTATCGCGGTGCAGAGTATCAAGTTGATTTCCTACCAAAGGTGAAAATTGAAATCGCGACTCACGCAGACAATGTAGATCGTGTTGTTGAAGCAATTACAAAAGCTGCGCAAACCGGAAAAATCGGCGACGGTAAAATTTTTGTTTACGATCTGAACCAAGCGGTGCGTATCCGAACTGGCGAAATGGACGCAGAAGCACTTTAAGAATTCAAAGGATTGGAGATACTTATTATGGAATTAGCAACAACAGTAACCGAGTTACGTTACGCACTTGACACCTTTTTCTTCCTCATTTCCGGTGCGTTGGTAATGTGGATGGCAGCAGGCTTTGCGATGCTAGAGGCTGGCCTTGTGCGCTCTAAAAACACAACAGAAATTCTTACGAAGAACATCTGTTTGTACGCCATCGCATGTACGATGTTTCTGATTGTCGGTTATAACATCATGTATGTCGATAATGGAGAAGGAGGCTGGTTACCTTCATTTGGTACGTTAATTGGTACCCAAGGTGAAGGGGTCGACCACTCTTTAGAGTCTGACTTCTTCTTCCAAGTTGTCTTCGTTGCAACTGCCATGTCTGTCGTTTCTGGTGCGGTAGCTGAGCGCATGAAGCTTTGGTCTTTCTTGATTTTCTCTGCGATTTTAACTGCGTTTATCTATCCAATGGAAGGTTACTGGACATGGGGTGGAGGCTTCCTAGCAGAAGCTGGATTTAGTGACTTTGCGGGTTCTGGTATCGTACATATGGCTGGTGCTTCTGCTGCTCTTGCTGGTGTGTTACTGCTTGGCGCGCGTAAGGGTAAGTACGGTAAAAATGGTGAAATCTATCCGATTCCAGGTTCTAACATGCCTTTGGCAACGTTGGGTACTTTTATCCTTTGGTTTGGCTGGTTTGGATTTAACGGTGGTTCTCAGTTGATGGTTTCAGATTTTGAGAATGCTACAGCGGTAGGTCAGATCTTTCTAAACACTAACGCAGCAGCGGCTGCCGGTGCAATTGCGGCGCTATTCGTTTGTAAAACTACTTGGGGTAAAGCCGATTTAACGATGATTCTCAATGGCGCGCTAGCTGGCTTGGTTGCCATCACTGCAGACCCTCTATCGCCATCACCACTGTACGCGGTTGCGATTGGTGCGGTGTCGGGTGCACTAGTAGTATTCAGTATCATTGCTCTAGATAAACTTAAAATTGACGATCCAGTAGGTGCTATCTCAGTTCACGGTGTGTGTGGTTTCTTCGGCCTAATGGTAGTGCCACTGAGCAACGGTGATGCAACGTTTGGTGCACAGCTTTTAGGTGCCGTAGTTATCTTTGCTTGGGTATTTGGTGCCAGCCTAGTTGTGTGGGCAATCTTGAAAGCAACCGTTGGGATTCGCGTTACAGAAGATGAAGAAATGGAAGGTATGGACATGCATGATTGTGGTGTTGGTGCTTACCCAGAGTTTGTTACGGTGAAATAATCATTAGCTTGTAATAAATGGTTACACACTTAACACAATAAAACCTGCTCCGATGAGCAGGTTTTTTAATATTCGTCATTGTCTTCTTATTGAACATACATATAATAACGCAACTGATAAACGTTATCATTAGCATGGTAAAGGATTAAACAATGAAAAAACTGCTAACTCTTTCAGCACTAACTTGCGCTACTCTAGCTCCAACAGCAATGGCTGCTGAAGAAGTGAACGTCTACTCTTACCGTCAACCTTTCCTAGTTGAACCTATGTTCAATGAGTTCACTAAAGAAACTGGTATCAAAGTAAACGTAAAATTTGCTAAAAAAGGCTTAGCAGAAAAGCTAGCTCAAGAAGGTGAGTACAGCCCTGCTGACGTTATTCTTACGACAGACATCAGCCGTCTAGCTGAACTGACAAACAAAGGTTTAGTTCAGAAAGTCGATAGCAAAATCATTGAAGAAAACGTACCTGCTCAATACCAAGATAAAGAGAATGAGTGGTTTGCTCTAACTCTACGTTCTCGTAGCGTTTATTCATCACGTGATCGCGTAGGTAAACTAGGCGCAGATTTCAACTACGCAGACTTAGCTAAGCCAGAGTTCAAAGGTAAAATTTGTACTCGTAGCGGTAAGCACCCGTACAACGTTTCTCTAGTTTCAGCAATGATTGCTCACAATGGCGAAGCAGAAACCAAAGAGTGGTTGGAAGGCGTGAAAGCAAACCTTGCTCGCAAACCACAAGGCAACGATCGTGCACAAGTTAAAGCGATCAAAGAAGGCCTATGTGATGTTTCTCTAGGTAACAGCTACTACCTAGGTAAAATGGTTAACGACAAAGAGCAAAAAGCTTGGGCTGATGCAGTTTACATCAACTTCCCTAACCAAGAGACTACAGGCACTCACGTGAATATCTCTGGTATGGCGATGGCGAAGTACTCTCCAAACAAAGACAATGCTGTGAAGCTAATGGAATTCCTAACGGGTGACAAAGCGCAGCAAATGTACGCAGAAGTTAACTATGAGTACCCAGTTAAAGAAGGCGTGAAGCGTTCTGAGCTTGTGGAATCTTGGGGTGACTTTAAAGCAGACAAGCTTTCTCTAGACGATATTGCAGCCAACCACGAAGCGGCAATTAAGCTATTAGACGAAGTGAAATTTGACCTTTAATTCCTTGTGGGGGTATAACAGTACCCCCATTTGATTAAAGGATATGAGATGTATTTGCAACAGCATTTGTATTTCATACAGCCTTGCAGTAATTAGGCGATGAAAGATAAACACTCTTTATGGAAAACCAGTAGTGGGGTAATAACTCTGCTACTGGTTTTGCCGATCTTAGCGATCTTCTACACCGCAATTGGTGAAACGGATGATTTGTTTGCTCATTTAATGGCAACGGTCATGCCGACTTATATTTTTAACACGGTTGCGCTAACTGTTGGCGTAATGGTGCTGTCCTTAACTCTTGGTATTCCAAGCGCTTGGATAATGGCCATGTGTAAACTGCCGACCGAAAAATGGTTGCAGTGGGCATTGGTGCTACCTCTTGCAATGCCAGGTTATATCATTGGTTATATTTTTACTGATTGGTTTGATTTTGCAGGCCCGATTCAGATCTTTTTGCGTGATGTAACCGGATGGGGACCTGGCGAGTATTGGTTCCCTGACATTCGTACGCTGCCTGGTGCGACCTTTGTGTTGGCTTTGGTGTTGTATCCTTACGTGTATTTATTGTGCCGGGCTGCGTTTATGGAGCAAAATGTCTCTTTATTGCAAAGCGCGCGTTTGCTCAAGTGCTCTCCATGGGAAAGCTTTTGGCGCATCTCGATGCCGTTAGTAAGACCCTCTATCGCAGTGGGTTTATCATTGGTCGCAATGGAGACCATCGGTGACTTTGGTACGGTAAGTTACTTCGCGGTGAATACGTTAACCACAGCGGTCTACGATACTTGGTTGGGGTACTCTAATCTTAATGCGGCAGCCAAGATTTCTGCCATGATGCTCGTCATTGTAGTACTGCTTCTTAGTGCCGAACGATACAGCCGCCGTAAACAAAAGCTTTTTCAAAGCCAATTTAACAGTCACGAAGATTTTCGTTACGAGTTGACGGGCTGGAAAAAGTGGACCGCACTAGTTTGGTGCTGGGGCTTGGTTTCGGTCGCGTTTATTTTGCCGCTACTACAGCTGATTGATTATGCGATCACTTATTTTGCGCAGAGTTGGACCTCAGAGTTTCGTGAATACGCATGGAATAGCTTAGTTGTGTCTGTTATTGCTGCGATTATTGGTGTTGCTGTCGCACTGATCGTTAACTTTACCCATCGAGTCAATGGTAAACGAGAAAGCTTGGCATTTATGCGTCTTTCTTCTATGGGCTATGCAGTACCAGGAACGGTACTAGCCATCGGTGTGATGGTCGCTGTGCTGTTTATGGATCATCGTGTCAACGACGTTGCTAAAGCCATGGAGTGGGGAAGGCCGGGACTTATCTTTTCTGGTTCCATGTTCGCACTAGTATTTGCCATGGTTGTGCGCTTTTCCGCGGTAGCGATTGGTAGTATCGAAAGTAATTTAAATAAAATTTCTCCGTCGTTAGATATGGCATCGCGCACTATGGGTTGTAAGCCCAATGCCATGCTGTGGCGCGTGCACTTTCCGCTGGTTAAGCGCGGTGCACTGATTGCGGCTTTATTAGTGTTTATCGAGTCAATGAAAGAGCTCAATGCGGCTTTGTTACTTCGTCCGTTTAACTTTGAAACACTAGCCACATACGTTTATAACTTCGCCTCGGATGAGCATTTAGAATTGGCCGCTTTACCAGCGGTCCTGTTGGTTCTTGTTGGGTTGATCCCGCTTGTTGTTGTTAACCGTTCACTGGAGCAAAATCACTGATGAGCTGTGCATTATCAATTAAAAACCTAACGTGCCAATATGATGATCAAACCGTACTTGAATCATTGTCTCTTGAGGTAGAACAAGGGCAGATTGTCTGTTTGCTAGGAGCTAGTGGCTGTGGGAAAACAACACTATTAAAGGCCGTTGCGGGATTATTGCCGTTAACGTCAGGCGAAATGAGTCTAAATTGCGTCACAATTGATGATGGGGAAAACTGGTTGCCGCCAGAACAGCGTAACATAGGGATGATTTTCCAAGATTACGCACTTTTTCCTCACTTGACGGTGGCGCAAAACATTGCCTTTGGCTTAAAGCAGAGCTCGACAAAAGAGAAAAATGCTAAAGTTCAAGAAATGTTAGAACTCGTACACCTTCAAGGTTATGGCGATCGTTATCCTCACCAATTGTCTGGCGGACAGCAGCAGCGTGTTGCGATTGCTCGCTCATTGGCTTACAGCCCAGACTTATTGTTACTGGATGAACCGTTTTCTAATATTGATACGCAAGTTCGCCATGAGTTGATAAGTGAGATCCGTAAGATTTTTAAGGCCCAAGGTGTGACTGCCATTTTTGTTACGCATAGCCGTGAAGAGGCTTTTGCTTTCGCCGATAAAATGGCAGTGATGAACAATGGAGTCATCGAGCAATATGGCACAGCATCTGAGCTTTACTACCAGCCTTCAAGTAAATTTGTCGCTGATTTCTTAGGTGGTGGCAGCTACCTTGCTGCTAAACGGGTTTCGAATTCAGAATATGAAACCCACTTGGGCGTGGTTGAAGCCACGGCTCAACAAGATATTCCAGTACAGGCGGAGTGCTCTTTACTGCTAAGACCGCAGCATGTGCAAATTCAATCCGATGAAGATAGTTCGGTAACCGTATTGGAACAGCATTTTATGGGTGATCACTGCCGTTATGTGATTAACGCGAATGGTGACCGTTTGTTAGCTACAGCTTCGCAAGCATTAAATATAGGTGAGTCCGTCGCGGTGAAAATTGAAACGCAAGGCGTCCTGGCATTTGCTTAACGCTCCTGAGTATCTTTGCTATCTCGTTTACGACTTTCCAACATACAATAAAAAAGCCCGGCAGTGGAGCCGGGCAAGTGCTCTTCTCCTGTTGATGAGCGCCTTTTCAGACAGCGTTGACTCTCATCATAGTGCTCGAAGCGGGCACAAGGTTCAGTTATAAAGACAAGAAGTCTTTAAACTGTTGAAGAACACGTTCCGCAGTGTCCTTATCTTGCATCTCTGCAAAAATTCGTAGCAGTGGCTCAGTGCCAGAGAAGCGAGCGATGATCCAACCGCCGTTCTTGAAGTAGACTTTCGCACCATCTTCATAGCTGACTTTTTCGATTTCAAACTCGAACTCAGGCAACTGCTTTTCAACATAAATCTTGTTGAACAGTACGTCTTTTTGCGCTGGTTTGAACTTGCAATCGCCTTCTGCCATGTAGGCATAGCCGTACTTGCCGTAGATTTCATCCAGCAACTCAGACAGCTTCTTGCCGGTTACTGAAATCATTTCTACCAATAGGCTTGATGCGAATACGCCGTCTTTACCTTTGATGTGGCCGCGAATGGTTAGGCCACCAGAGCTTTCCCCGCCAATCAGTGAGTCATCCGCTTCCATTTGGGAGCTGATGTGCTTAAAGCCTACAGGAACCTCAAAGCATTTCTCGCCATGATCTTCGGCGACTTTATCGAGAAGGTGGGTGGTTGCGATGTTACGTACCACGGAGCCTTTCCAGCCTTTGTATTCAAGTAGGTAGTAGTAAAGCAGCAGTAGCACTTCATTTGGATGAATGAAGTTACCTTTTTCGTCGATAATACCAAGACGGTCCGCATCGCCATCAGTACCGATGCCAATATCGTAACCTTGCTCTTTCACTAGGTGCATCAAACGGTAGAGTGTTGCAGCGCTTGGCGAAGGCATTAACCCACCGAAGTCTGGGTTTTTGCCATCGTTAATCACATCAACGTCACAGCGGCCGTTGATTAATACGGTTTGCAGTGCGTTTTTCGCGACACCAAACATTGGGTCGATCAAAACACGTAAATTCGCCTTCTTGATCGCTCCGATGTCGATAAAGTCGATGATTGAGTCAACGAATTCGTTCATCGGATTGATGATTTCAATCAGCTTATCTTCAACCGCTTGTTCAAAGTCGACGCTTTTTACATCTTGCGCAGTGAGCGCGTCTATTTGTGATTCGATTTTTTGGGTGATGATTTCATCTGCGTCACGACCACCTTCAATGAAGACTTTAATGCCGTTGTAATCGGCAGGGTTGTGTGATGCGGTAATACATGCCGAGTATGCGCAGCCCATTTCTTTCGCTTTAAACATTACGATAGGTGTTGGGACAAATTTGTCGATAAAGCTAACCATAATGCCGTTTGCTGCTAGAACTTCAGCGAACCAACGACCTGCTTTATCGGAAAGAAAACGACGGTCATAGCCAATCACAAAACCGCGATCAGCAACCGATTCGTTATTCGTGATGTTTGCAACTGCTTGGGCAACCAAGCGTACGTTATCTTTGGTGAACTCCTCACCAATAAATGCACGCCAACCGCCTGTACCAAATTTGATCATGATTCGATCCTCGATAAGAGCGGCATCCCACCGCGTCTTAAATCTTTGCTAGCGAACCGATGCACTTGTAAAACATAAATGCACCGGATAAATCAAAAGGGGAGAAGGACTCCCCCAAAAGATGATTAACCTAGAGTAACGATAACTTCGTTTACTGAACCTTCCGCTTGAACTGGTACAGATGCACCATTTACAGCTTCACCGTTCACGGTAATCGACTTAACGCCTTTGCTTACTGAGTCTGGGTTAACGACTTTGATGTTGTACGTTGCTCCTAGCCATTGGCGAGTCACTTCGAAGCCAGGCCAGTTCGTTGGGATACATGGATCGATAGTTAGGCCATCGAAGCCTGTACGCACACCAAGAATAAAGTTGGTAACAGCGAAGTAAGCCCAGCCTGACGTACCTGTTAACCATGGGTGGTTTGCACGACCGTGGTCTTGGTGGTCACGACCCATGATGAACTGAACGTATGAGTATGGTTCTGCAATACGTTTTTCGATGATGTCGTTCTGGTTGTATGGGTTTAGCGCATCGTAGAACTTCATTGCACGATCACCACGACCCAGTTTCGCTTCAGCTACCCAAGCCCATGGGTTTGGATGCGAGAATATCGCACCGTTCTCTTTTACGCCTTGGTAAACACGAGTTACGAAGCCGATATCATCATTCGGTGTTGCAAAAGATGGTGAGTTTAGGTGGAGGCCGTATTCAGAGAATAGGTTCTCATCGACAGCGTCCATCGCTTTTTCTCCGCGCTCTTGAGATACCGCACCAGAAAGTACCGCAAGTGTGTTTGACTCTAGGTGTACACGACCTTCTTTTTGTTGCGCTGTACCGATCTTTTCGCCGTTTTTCGTTAGACCACGGATATACCAGCCGCCTTCTTCGTCCCAAAGGTGTGTTTCACACGCTTCACGCACGTTTGCTGCCATCTCGGTGTATTTTTCAACGTCGGCTTCCTTACCTAGGTATTTCGCTAGGTCGATGAACTCCTGCAGTGCCCAGAAATGTAGGAACGACACCATTGAAGATTCGCCGCCACCTAGGTTCAGACAGTCGTTCCAGTCTGCACGCAGACCTTTACAGATACCGGTTTGACCTACGTATTCAGCCGAGAAGTCTAGCGCGGCTTTCATGTGGTCATAAACCGTTGCATCGCCACCGTCGGCGTAAGGGATCACTTCGTCGAAGAAGCTGTGCTCACCGGTTTCCATCACGTACTTACAGATGGTTGGAACTAGCCATAGGTGATCATCAGAACAGGTGTCTTCGATGCCGTGAATTTTGTCTTCATCAGAAGGTGTTGGAACTACGGTTGGAGATTTAGATGGTTTAACATCCGCTTTTTCTGGATCAAACCAATCTGGATCGAATAGGTGTAGACCGTAGCCCGCTTTTACTTGGCCGCGCAGTAGGTCAACGATACGTTTGCGCGTCATTGCTGGATTAGCGTGAGGAACTGAGATTGCATCTTGCGCTGTATCGCGGTAACCAAGACCAGTACGGCCTCCCACCTCGATGAATGAAGCAAAGCGAGACCACACCACACA
The DNA here is from genome assembly GCF_033339115.1 of Vibrio sp. 947. Classification (NCBI taxonomy): domain Bacteria; kingdom Pseudomonadati; phylum Pseudomonadota; class Gammaproteobacteria; order Vibrionales; family Vibrionaceae; genus Vibrio; species Vibrio sp. 947. The sequence goes on from NZ_JAWOTX010000005.1 coordinate 150,657, forward strand.
CGTTTCCGCTTGGTATAACGTCCAAGCGTTGATCATGGTATCTAGACCTTCGTTTGGTGATTTCACTTGGAACTTGCCACAACGCTCATCCCAGTGTGCTTTGATACCCGCAAATGCGTTGTCGACTTCTGCAAGGTCTTGGTACTTAGCACGCAGACGCTCTCCGTTGCCTTTACCGATACCGAGAATGTAAGCAAAGCGAACTTCTTCACCCGGCTGAATAGTAAATTGCTTATGCAAAGAGCCACAGTGGTTGTAACAAGTTTGCGCTGTATTGAAACACTTACCTTGTTCTACCGCTAACGGGTTTGCTTCGTCACGGTATAGGCCTAGGAAGCTGTCACGTTGGCCGTCGTATGAATCTGGGGCAAATGTTGAAGCTAGGTAGTAGAAGCCTTCGAAATCGTTGGTGTTGTAGTACAGGTCGTACTCGATCACGCCTTCGTTGTAAGCCGTACCTGCCGAGTACAGAGACATCTGATGGTTTTGGTTATCAGATTGAATGTGGCTGAATGAGAACTCAACAAATGAGAATGCACTGATCGTACGTGGTTTGTCAGAGGTGTTTTTAATCACTACATCCCAGATTTCAGCGTCTTCGCCTTTTGGCACGAACAGAGTTTTTGTTGCGGTAATACCGCTGTATTCACATTTGAACTTAGAGTAAGACAAGCCGTGACGAACTTCGTAGTTTGCTTCGTCTAGGCTCTTCGCAACTGGTTGCCAAGAGATTGACCAGTAATCACCTGTCTCATCATCACGCAAGTAAACGTAGTGTCCTGGGCGATCGAATGTCGCATTTGGACGGAATTTAGTAACACGGTTGTATTCTGGAGAGTTGTAGAACGAGTAGCCACCCGCGTTGTGCGAGATAACCGTACAGAACTTCTCAGTACCTAGGTAGTTGGTCCATGGTGCTGGTACGTCAGGGCGAGTGATGACGTATTCGCGATTCTCGTTATCGAAATAGCCGTATTTCATTTGTGTCTTTCCTTTTTACGAAGCTGCATCAGCAGCCAAAATTTAAAAACTCTTCAAGCGTGATGTTTCGACATCAGTTTTGTATTACTTCCACGGTTTACGGTAATTCACTCCCTGCAAATCAAGCAGAGGTAGATGGCCTTTCAAGCGTGATAAATAGTCGGTCCAATCTCGGTGTTGTTTGTCTGTCCAACATGCTTCTGCCATTGCAGTTAAACGAGGGAAGATCATGTAGTCCATGCGAGGTTGGTTATTGATAATTTCGCACCATAATGCTGTTTGAATGCCCCAAATGCGCTTACGTATTGGGTCGTCAGCAGGCACTTCAGCGAGCGGCTCGTAGTTGTAAGCTTTTTCTAGTGGCAGTGGGTTTGCCCAGTCCACGCCCGGTTCTTCAGGTGCGTAGTCTTGGGTCATATCTAGGTAAGTGGTTTGTGCTGGTTGCAGCACCACATCAAAGCCTTGGCGAGCACAGTTCAAGGCCGCTTCTTCGCTTAGCCATGAGTAGATCACCGTATCTTTACTGACTTTGTCGCCGTGTTGAGCTTCTTCCCAGCCCAGCATGCGTTTGCCCAATTTACGAAGTTTGTCTTCGGCATAACGCAAGAAGTGTCCTTGCAAATCTTTGTAGTCGCTGTAACCCAGTTGTTCCATTAGTGCTTGGCATGCTGGGCTTTTTGACCATACGCCGTTAGGTACTTCGTCGGCACCAATATGAACGTAAGGCGCAGGAAAAAGCGCAGAGACTTCTTCTAGCACTTTGTCGATAAATTCATAGCTCCCCGGCAGAGCTGGGTTAATGACGTTGTCGTTGTAATGCTGAATACTGCGGTATTCGGTGGTATCTTCCGCTTCTACCAATAGGTGTGGTAACGACTTGATGGCGGCTCGGCAATGACCAGGTACATCAATTTCAGGAATGATGGTGATGCCGCGTTGCGATGCAAATTCGATAACGTCTTTGATGTCTTCTTGTGTGTAGAAGCCGCCGTAACGTTCATCAAAGTGCGTGTACTGTGGTTCATTGATCTCATCCAATCCGCGCCAAGCACCAATATCGGTCAGTTGAGGCAGTGATTTGATTTCAATTCGCCACCCCTCATCGTCGGTAAGATGCCAATGGAACGTATTGAACTTGTAATGAGCCAGTTGGTTGATCAAGCGTTTGACTTGCTTAACGGAGTGAAAATGACGAGCACAATCCAGCATCATACCGCGGTAACGAAAACGTGGCCTGTCCTTGATTGAACAGCAAACTACTTCCATTGAGTTAGGTTGATCGCCAACTTTGATTAGTTGTAATAACGTTGCACAAGCATGGGTAAAACCAGACGAAGATCCTGCTTCAATTTTGATTGACTCTTCGGCTACTTTCAGTTTGTAAGCGCCTTCATCCAAGGTTGGGTTGCCTTTGAAGATGATCTGACTGCCATTGTCTGATGCGAACTCAAATTGGTGAATGCGCTTAAGCTCATCAAGTAGCCATTCTTTAGCTGAATTGGCCAGGCTTGAATAAACCGCGACGCCAGCATGATGATCAAAGCTAAAATAGTGATCGCTGACCTCAATATGGTTTGGTTTTGGCAGCAAGGGCTGTGCATGGGTTAAACTTGCAGGAATCTCACTGCGTTCACGGTATGGTGAAGCTAATACGATAGGCGTGACATCCACTTGTGCGCGCTGTGGGTTTCCATCAACGACAAAGTTGATCATCGCTTCGTTAAAGCCATCCGAGTAATAACGGAATGGGTTCGAACCAATACTGAATTCACAGTAATAGTGATGGTTGGCAGCCAGTACCACCCCTTCTGGCTTAAGTGTGCAAAAACTACCAATTTGAGTCAGTTGACCATTTGAAACGCTGTCTGGAAGAATGTAACGATCGAAAGCGAAAGTTAAGCTCCAGCTGTTTAGGTCTTGGTCGCTCAAGTTATGAAAGGTGAGGCCAAAGCGGCAGTTTTGTTTCTGCTCAGAAAGGACTACGAGATCAACACGATATTCCATATCTACTCCTACGCCGCACTGAGCGAGTAAAGGTTATGTTCTGGTTTGCCAGCAAACATAATTGCGCCTTCAATCGCGTCAAACTGTGGCTCAACAATCCATTGCTGAACTGGTGGTGAAAGCCAACGTACAATGCGTTCAGCTATGCTGCCCATTAAACAAATACGTGTTGCGCCGCGCTTGTTTAATGCCACGAGAAACATTTCTATATCCGCTGCGGTTTGCTTCAGCATTTCAATGGCCAGTGCATCGCCTTGTTCCGCATGTTGGAAAATAGCCGGAGAAAACTGCCCATAATCACGAGGAAGCGCCTGTTTTGACCACGCCACCACGTTGTCGACCTCATTTTCGAAATGCGTCATAACGTGTTGTGCTAGGGGCGTTTTTTCTCTGATGCCATCTTCAGCTAACAAAACTTGCTGAACTAGGCGTAGCCCCATCACTGCACCGCCACCTTGATCCGAAATAGGGAACTCACGACCACCGACAACGTGTTGCTCCAATCCGTTAAGGTAGATGCCACAAGAACCGGTTCCCGCAATCATGATTGCGCCATCTTCGCCATTGTGCGCACCAACGCACGCACCGTAAGCATCGGTATTCAGAGTCATACTGGCAAATGGATGAGGAAGAGACATGAAGGCTTGCCAAGATGCTTTGTGCTCTGCGCCAGCAAGGGCTAAGCCGACGTGCATCGACGCGAAATCTTGTTGTGTCAGACCGCCTTGCTCGGTAGCCGAAGTGATGGATTCAAGAATCGAAGCCATTGCTATTTCAGCACCTAGCATGATGTTGGCACTGCCGCTTTTGGCCTCGCCAAGAAAATTACCTTGTGAATCTTTAATCCTGGCTCGACATGACGTGCCGCCACCATCGATACCGACAAAATACATTCCCATGATTATTCTTCCTTCATATTTTTAGAGGTCGCCAACTGAGAAACATGCTGAGCTTGACTCATTATCGCGAGTAAGTACCAAGCGCCATGCGGGATCCATTGTTCGCCCCAGCGCCAGTTTTGTAACACGTCTTCTTTTTGTGCAGGTGGGTTAAATGCAATGTCTTCCTCGTCTTCAAAGCCGCCAGTGATTCCGTTACACACGCCACCTTTTGCGTTGAAGAAACCATATTGAGGGAGGTAATCAGGGTTGTTACTACCATGGCCATCTAGCATGCACATGTCGTATGGGTTTAAGCCTACAACCCAGTTCAATGCATCTTGAGCAAACACAGAAAGTTGTTGCTGTACTTCTTGCGACGCTATATGCGGTTGAGCAAGGTACGCCATGGTCGCGAGTGAGCCCAGTCGAGCATTCTCGCCTTGCCACCAATAGCCGGATTCATTGTTGTGTGCGACAAAAAATGCCTCGCGTTTTGACTCATTTACGCCTTTAACATATTGGCGAGGGTAACCGAATGGGTTGATCACTTTATTCGATATTGTGACCTCAAACTCACACGCTAGGTTGACGATACGTTTTACCGATTCCGCTCGTGCTGAGTCGTCTTCAATTGATAGATATTCGCATAGGGCAATAACTGGTAGACCAGCTTCGGCTGCGTGAAAATATGGACGGCTGCCGTCTTGGTTTGCTGACCAAAAGTGTTGAATCTGCTCATCGCTCATTTGGCGTGCAACTAAACGTTGCGTCCACAAACGGCTCTCTTCCAAGTAGCGAGTTTCTTTGGTTGCTTTAAACAGTTCTACACAAGCCAGTAGCGCACAGTATTCGTCGATAATGTTTTCTTCCCCATCATTGAGGTACTGCGTATTGTGCTCTTTTAAGTGCCAGTAACCATTTTCGGCAGCGTTGCGGTATTTTTGTTGATCGTATTCACCGTGAACACTTAAACGCGACGCTGCCGCTAGCGCTGCAATGGCGACACCGCCACCTTGTCGAAAGCCTGCTTGATAGTCGTCAAATTTGTGACCAAGTTGAGTTTCGTACGCGCAAATCTCGCGTTGCGCAGTATCTTTGCTCCACTTGTCAAAGACCGTCATGTAGAAAAAGCCTTTTTCGTTTTGCATACGCACAAGAAAGTCTGCACCGAACAGGGCTTCTTCAATCAGACGTGTACGTGTGAAAGCTGCAATGTCTTCGCTTCCTTCAAGCAATGAAACCCCTTTTAGGATGTTCCAAACCACCATTGGGGTTTGTTGAGGATTCAAATAATTCGCGTATGAAAGGTGACTTAAATACTTGCTAACGTCTCCTGATGCGTCGTACCAGCCGCCGTGTACATCAACCTTTTTATTGGAGTTTAGTACTGGAAGTTGTCGATCTTGTTGATCGAAGATCCCGCCGCAACGTTGCGATTTGAAGTAGTGGATCACATCTGACAAAGTTTGATCCAACAGAATGTGTTCGCCAACGATGAAAGAGGAAGAGCGCGTATCTTCTACTTGCAAGAAATAGTCACCTGACGTTGTGAAAGAGGAAAAGTCGATGAGGTAGAAATAGCCCTGATGCCAGTTCGCCACTTTACCTTGTTCTTCAACCGCAAAAGTTGCCACGGTTTGCTCGCTAGTGGCACAAATCAATTGAGCAGTGTAAGAAGACAAGTGTGGTTGTTCGGTCTGGATAATGGCTTTCTTTGGGCCCAGACGTTCATAACCAATGTGGTTAGTCAGTAGCAGCATTCAATGTCTCCGGGAAACGATAAAAACAGGAATGGGCCAGGCTGAACCTGACCCTCGTTATGATTAATCTTCAAATAAGTAACAGCGGACAAAGTGGTTGTCGGACAGTTGAGTGACGCCCGGTAGTCGTTCGCGACATTTGTCGGTAGCGTGTACACAACGTCCAGCAAATGGACAGCCGACAGATTCTGGTGTCCAAAGTGGGATTTCCCCTTTGTTGCCTTTCAGTTTCTCGTGAATAGACTTCGATGGATCTGGAACCGCAGATACCAACAGTTGCGTATATGGGTGTTGAGGATCGTGAATGATTTCTTCAGTATCGCCCCATTCAACCATGTGACCTACGTACATGACCGCGAGATCTTCAGCAATGTAACGCGCTGTTGCGATGTCGTGAGTGATGTAAAGCAGAGACATTTGTTTCTCGAACTTCATCTCTTCCATCAAGTTCAGAACACCGGCACGGATTGATACATCGAGCATCGATGTTGGCTCATCCGCCAATACCACTTCTGCACCAACTGCGATGTTACGAGCTAGGTTTACACGTTGACGCTGACCGCCAGATAGCTGGTGCGGGAACTTTTGCGCCGTTTCTTTTGGTGGAATAAGACCAACTTGTTCAAGTAGGTCGTACACACGCTCTTCCAGTTCTTTCTTGTTGCTAGGTGAGACCTTTTTGTGGATTAGCAGTGGTCGAGCAATATGGTGGAAGATATTGTGCGTTGGGTTTAGCGAGCCAAACGGGTCTTGCCACACCATTTGTACACCTTCACGGTAGGTCATTAAATCGTGACGAGAGGTGATGTCTTGGATATCACGACCTTTGTATTCAATGATGCCATCGGTTGGTGCGTACATTTTTGCAATCATTTTTGCAGTAGTAGACTTACCTGAACCAGATTCACCTACCACTGACAAGCCGCGGCTCTTGTACATTTTGAAAGAGACGTCGTTGATTGCGCGCATCTTAGATTGTTTGATTGAGTTACTGTTTAAAGGGAAGTCCTTAACGACATTTTTACCCTCAATCAGCAGTTCGCCGAATTGTTTGCTCATAATTCTCTCCAGTGTAATTTTTGTTCTTAGCTAGCGTTTTTTTGTTGTTAAACCTTAGCTTGAGCAATGGTGTCGCCGTACAAATGGCAATTTGAGAGGCGACCTGGTTCAATTTGACGTAATTGGGTTGGTACACGTGTACATGCTTCATGTACGCGATCGCAACGAGCTTGGAAGCGGCAGCCCCGTGGTACTTCTAGCAAGTTCAACGGGTTACCTGGAATACCAGTCAATTTGGTCTTTGGTCCAGTTAGTGGAGGGAAAGAGCTACCCAAACCTTTGGTGTAAGGGTGGTAAGGACTTTCCAGAATTTGCTTAGAAGGCGCGACTTCAATCAACTCACCTGAGTACATGATGCCGATACGATCCGAGAACTCGACCATCAATGACAAGTCATGTGTGATGAATAGAATTGAGAAACCAAACTCTTCTTTAAGCGCGTAAATTTTTTGTAGAATTTCACGTTGAACCACTACATCCAATGCGGTAGTCGGTTCGTCCATGATGATCATTTTTGGGTTCAGAGCCAAAGCGATTGCGATTACTAGACGTTGACGCATACCACCAGAGAACTGGTGCGGGTAATCACTCAATCGGCTAGGGTGGATATCAACGATTTCCAGCAGACCTTCAGCGCGTGTTTTTGCTTGAGCGCGAGTCATATTGGTATGACGCATGATGACGTCACAGAACTGCTCTTCCATGGTTAGAACAGGGTTCAAAGCGTTCATCGCACTCTGGAATACCATCGACATTTCACTCCAGCGGAACGCTTGCATGCGATCATCGCTGTACTGAAGGATATCTTCACCGTTGAAGATAACCTCACCACCTGTGATAAACGCTGGCGGCTTATGAAGGCGCATTAGTGAGAAGGCAACAGTGGATTTACCACAGCCAGATTCACCAGCCAGACCGAATACTTCACCGGGTGCAATGTCGAAGCTCACGTTGTTACAGGCGCGGACATCGCCCGCGTCTGTGATGTAGTCTACGCATAGGTTACGGATGGAAATTAGTGGTGCAGTCATGATTATTTATCTCCGCTCCATAGTGCATTTTGTGGTGCCAGTTCAGGCTCACGCTCTTTCTTGTCTTTTGCTGCTAGTTTTTTCCAGCGTTTCATGCCTTTGTGAGAACGAAGTTGAGGGTTCGCAATTTCGTCAACGGCAAAGTTCAACAGAGCAAGACCAGTAACCAGTAATGTTAGGGCAATACAAGGTGCTAGTACTTCCCACCATGCGCCAATCAGCATGGCTGATGAGGTTTGCACGTTGTAAAGCATGATGCCCCAACTGATCGTGTTGGCATCACCCAAACCTAGGAACGAAATGACCGCTTCAGTGTTGATCGCCAGCATTACTGAGCCAATGAAGCTCGCACCGACAATTGGGATAAGGTTTGGTAAAATCTCAACAAAGATGATGCGGAATGAAGACTCTCCCAATACTTCGGCAGCTTTAACGAACTCTTTCTCGCGTAGTGCCATAGTTTGAGAGCGGACAACACGTGCACCCCATGCCCAAGAAGTACCAGCGATAATCAAGGCAATGGTGAGTGGGCCTGCTTCACCGATAAAGGCCGCCAACACGAATAGCAATGGATACTGCGGAATTACTAACATGATGTTCATCGCGGCACTCAATACGTCATCCACTTTGCCTCCGAAGTAACCTGCCGATATACCAATGACTGTTGCTAAGAAGCACACGATGATGCCAGCGCCAAAACCTACACCCAGTGATACTCGTGCACCGTAAGCCACTTGCGACCAGATATCGCGACCCATTCGGCTAGTACCTAATACGTGGTCAGCCTTTTTAGACATAATCAGCGTACGACGATCGTCTGCTAGGTTTTTAGCGACCCAACCATCAGGATTGTTTTGTGCCTGTTTTACAACAAAGCTTGGGTATTCGTGTGGGTTACCGGTTCGCTTGTCTGGCGCATGCTTTGTAAGTAAAGGAGCGGCAATCGCAACGAACACGAACAGCGTAACAATGCCAAGACCAATGCGAGCAAATGCGTTACCCAAAATAAGTTTGAATAGTTCTTTCATGATTATTTGCCTCCCGTACGTAGGCGAGGGTCTAGAATCATGTACAGCATGTCAGCCATTAAGTTGAAGCACAGCATGAACATCGTCATGATAATTAACTGACCTTGAAGTACTTGGTAGTCACGAGCGTGAATTGCGTTTAGAAGAACCGTACCTAGGCCTGGGTAGTTGAAAATCATCTCGATGATTAATTGACCTCCAATGGCCATACCTAAAGACATAGACAGTGCGGTAACACTTGGAAGTAGTGCGTTACGTGCGGCGTAATTAAAGACGACGCGGTTTTCACTCAGCCCTTTACCTTTAGCCATCGTGATATAGTCTTCGGCGAGAAGGTTGATCATGTTGTTACGCATGTTAACTAGGAAGCCACCAATTTGAACGATGGTTGCACAGAATAGAGGTAGTACAGCGTGGTAACCCACGTTCTTGATGAACTCCCAGCTTGTCCAATCAGGAATAGTACCTGGCGTGTAAGCATAGCCAGATGGGAACCATTTCAGGCCAATCGCAAAGGTAAACAGTGCTAACATTGCGATAACCATTTGTGGAATCGCTTGAATGATCAATGTGCCAGGCGTTACGAATGCATCGTACTTACTACCGCGCTTCCAGGCGGCAAAAATACCAAGGACAGAAGCGATGGAGAAAGAAAGTACAACCGCAGTACCAGCTAGAAATAGTGACCAGCCAAATGCACTACCTAGTAAAGAATTAACTGAAAGAGGGTAGAACTGGATTGAGGTGCCCAATTCCCAACTTAGAATGTTTTTAATGTACGAGAAGTACTGAATGTAAATTGGCCCATCAACGAAACCGAGCAGTTCTTTCATTGCTGCGATTCGTTCTGGAGTCACCTGTACTGAAGCATTAGCAAACATCATGGTAACTGGGTCACCAGGCATTGCTCGCGGAATAATAAAGTTTAACGTCGCTGCAACTAAGAGCGCGACAAGATAGAACGACAAACGTCTTAAAAAATAACCCATAACTCACACCTTACTCACCCAGATTTTTTCCCTGTTTCTGGTTTCAGGTCGCTCCTAGCGAAATTTAGAGCGAAAAATCCCCTGACGACGAGCGCCACATATTGGTTTCGTTAACAAGGGATTTTTATAGGCGGCACACGGGATGTATGCCGCTTGAAATGAACTTCTACTTATTTAACTGGTTTTAGGTCCAGTACGTGAAGTAGACGCTCTGGGATACCTGCCCAAATGTTTGGACGGCCCTTAGGGTTTTCTTCGTTCCACCAACCAGTGAAGCGAGTTGTGTTGTATTGGTACATGTACGCGCCAGATAGCACAGGAATAGTTACTTGGTCCTGAGCAATGATCTTCTGAATGCCATGAGCGATCTCTAGCTGTTCTTGCTTATCTGCTGTCTTGTAGAAGCTGTTAAGAAGACCGTCTAGCTTATCGTTCTTGTAGAAGTGCATTGCAAAGCGAGGCATGCCGTCACCAGCTTGTAGCTTCGAGTTGTAGCCACTATCCCAGTACAAGTGTGGATCTGCACCGTGGAAGTAGTTGGTGTAAGCAACGTCGTAAGTACCTTCTAGCATAGCTTGGTTGTATACCGAGAAGTCCGGTGTACGAGCACGAGCTTTAATGCCCACTTCTGCTAGTTGCTCAACGGCTAGTTGTACCGTGTTGTTGAAGTCAGTCCAACCGTTTGGTGATTGAATTAGAAGCTCGAAAGACTTGCCAGATGGTGTATCCACAAAGCCATCTTTGTTTACATCTTTGAAGCCAGCTTTAGCTAGAAGCTTTTTCGCACCTTCCGCGTTGTATGTGTTGTAGCCTTTGTACTTGTTGTGCGTCTCTTCATCAGACCAAGCTTCGAATGCGTAGCCAAGGCCAGATGCGAAGTCGTTCACTGTACCGCCGCCGTAGAAAGCGATATCAATGATAGTTTGACGGTCTAGCGCCATAGAGAACGCACGACGGAAGTCAACGTTAGTTAGTGCTTCGTTTTTCGCAGCGTCTGGGTTTTTGAAGTTCACCACAAATGCTTGAGTACCCGCTGGTGGGTACCAGTAGTGGTGATTCGGACTTGCTGCAGCGTACGTACGGTCGATGTCTGGTACGAATGAAGACGTCCAGTCCATTTCGCCGTTAACGATTTTGCCCAAGAATTGGTCGTTGTTCGCGATTTGCGGCACACGCAGACAGTCTACATCTAGGTTGTCTGCATCCCAATAATTCGGGTTCTCACACTGGATATATAGCTGCGGTGTGAAAGTGTCGATTTCGGTAAATGGACCACTGCCTACTGGATTTTCGTTTGTGAATGTTGCTGGATCTTTTACTTTGCTCCATACGTGCTTAGGTACGACGGGTACTTTCGCAATTTCGTAAGGAACGTTTGAGTTTGCTTCGCTTAGACGGAATTTAACTTGGTAGTCGTTAACTTTTTCTACGCCAGTCACCCAAGAGTTGATACCAGATTGGTCTAGCTCTGGCTTCTCTTTAACTAGGTTGAAAGAGTAAACAACATCATCAGCGGTAAACGCTTTGCCATCAGACCATTTTACGCCCTTACGGATATCGAAGGTTACGCTCATCAGGTCATCAGCCATGGTAAAGTTTTCTGCTAGACGAAATACAGGCGTGTTACCGTGCATTTCGTTAAAAACAACTAGCGGCTCGTAAATAAAGTCGGTTGTTGTGTGCAGGTTAGTTGCACCCAAGAAAGGGTTAAAGTTACGAACGAAAGTTGTAAACTCTTTAGGGTGGATAGTCAGTTCACTGCGTTCAGCCGCAGTAGCTACCGATGCAAAACCTGTAGTAGCCGTTGCAATAATTGCTGTTGCTAGTGCTGTTTTTTTAATATTGGCAAGCATAGCTGTTCCTTACTATTTGCTTTCATTTCACTAAATGGAATTGAATGTCATCAATTGATAAACACTCTCTAAGACCTACCTCTTGTACATGCCTTACTCATTACAACATTGAGTTTCGCCAAGAGTGGCCTGTAGGCCTTAGGCAGGAGTAAGAAAACACCTTATCCATAAAATAATCAAACTTGATTCCCGTTAAAAACGTTAAAATCTCTGAGCTCTCCGTTATAAACGTTATTTTGGCTAATTTTAACCAGTAGAGGGACAAAAAATAAACGTTGATATGCGTCGCAGTTTATATCCTTGTTAATAATGAGTGTTGGTGATTACTAACCTGGTGATCCATTTAAAATATACGTTTCTTGCTTGGTTTCTAGGTTCGGAGATCTCGCTCACATGCAGAAATGGTGTTAATTAATCAGCTAAAAATTAATCTGCCGTTCTGTTGTGATTAAGTTCGCAATCTCTATCAATAGTTCGTCAAAATCCGCTTGTTATCTGAAAAATGGCCTTTTTTATCGACAGTTTTCTTCCGTTTGTCGTCCTTTTTTTATTGTATGAATGAAGTTTTTTGGTTGCTCGAACTTACCTAATTAAGGCCAGTTAAATGGATAAGATCGTACGTTTTGAAGACCAACAATAGATAGCGATGTCTAACCGAATGTTCGTTATTGGAAATATGTTAATGGGGTAGGAAGAGGCGGTCTCTTTTATCTCTAGGAAGGGAATACTTGAATAACAAAAAAGCCCAGCATGCACGCTGGGCTAGTTTTTTTGATAAATATTAGCTGGTCAATAGTCGCTGTAGTTTATCTCGTTGTGCTTCTATGTATGCTCTCTCGGGGCTCTGTTCTTTGCAGTGTTCGAGAATGAACTCTATCGAGCTTAGCACCGTTCTCCAACGTGGTGTTTTGGGTAATGTTTCTATACGCATGTATTTATCTAAAGTGCGTGTTTGCAAAGTACTACGGTCTAGATAAACGCGCCACAAGCCACTTTGCTCTGCAAATGCGAACTTACTTTCACCCGTTACAGATTCCCAATACTCTAAAGCATGTGTCATTGCGTCTACTAGAACTTCTCGCATAAGTTCTTGCTTGTCTTTTTTATTACCGAGCGCTTTGTCTGCAAGGCGCGTAAATTCTCCGCCAAGCTCTTTTAGCTTTTGCAATTGGTCTTTGTCACCATCAAATGCATAACTTGAAAGCACTTCTACGGCGGTTTCTAGATTATGTATGCGAGCGGCACTGGCTCCACCGCCGACATTAAAGATGTACATGATATCTAACCCTGAACCTTCAGGGAGCTTAAGAATGTCTGCTTCGATGTTCTGACGAATATCTTCAATATAGATATCAATCTTGCCACAGTAATGAGGTTGTTTGACGGTCAGATATTTAGGGGCAATCAGCTCATCAGCAGATGAGCGCTTTAGCTGTTCTAAGCTGCGCTTGAATAGCTTACAAGCAGCTTCGTTAGCAAAGCGAATACGCTTGTCTTCACGTAGACAGATGATAGCTTCAGGAGCCGATTCTAGCTGTTCCAACAAACGACCTTGAGTCTCAAGTAAGCTTGCTTCAACGACTGCACGCTGTCTAAGTTCAGACTCTAGCACTTTGTTTTCCATATGGCGCATTTCTGCTTTACTTGCCGTTAAATGCGCTTGGATACGTGCCGCCAACTCTTGTTTATTAAATGGTTTCGATAAATAGTCGTTGGCTCCTGCCTCAAAACCTCTTACACGATCTTCTGTTTGACTGAGTGCGGTGAGCATAATGATTGGCAACTCGGCATGATCATAGGTTTCACGTAGTTCACTACAAACTTGGTAGCCGCTCATGCCTGGCATCATGATATCCAATAACAGAAGTTCCGGCTTCTCTTGCTCGACGAGCGCTAACGTTTCTGGCCCATCGGAGACAGTACGCACACGATAGCCCTCTAAACGTAAAAAGCTTTCAAGCACGCGTAAGTTTACTGGTTCATCGTCAGCAACATACAGTAACGGGCCGTCTGGGTTCTCTGGAAGTGATAAGTCTTCACTGTTCTCTACATTTACTTCAGGAATTTGGAAGTGCCCGTGCGCAGCTAGAGTCTGGGTTGCTTGGATTTCTTCTTCACTGGCGAGCGGTAAAGTGAAACTGAAGGTAGTTCCGACCATTGGTTGGCTACTGACGTATAACGAGCCTCCCATTAATTCGATCAATTGACGGCTAATGGAGAGCCCAAGTCCTGCACCTTGACGATAACGGCTCGCGTCTTGCCCTGCTTGGATAAGTGGTTCAAAAATATGTTCAAGTTGTTCTGCGGGAATTCCTTGTCCAGTATCCACGACTTGTACGCGTACATGATCATCTACCACATTAGCGGAGATAACAATTTTACCTTCTGAGGTGTATTTAATCGCATTGCCAATCAGGTTATATAGCACTTGTTCAAGGCGTTGCGGGTCAGCTGACACTGCTTTTAAATCCGCTGGGACTTGGTTGATGATGCGGATGGTTTTACTTCCAAGTAAATGGCTAGAAAGCTCTAAAACCAATCGTGTTGCACTGCCCAAACTCACTGCTGATTTCTGGATATCCATGCTTCCATAACGCATTTTATGATAATCCAACAAGTCATCGACTAGATTAGCGAGACGCTGACCACTTTTAATGATGATATCAAGCTGATATTTCTGGCTAGCGGGGATCGCGCCATTGGCGCCGGACGCTAAGGTTTCAGCAATCCCGACCATGCCGTGTAACGGTGTACGAAGTTCATGAGAAGTCGTGGCTAAGAACTCATCTTTTAATTTATCGGCCAATTGCAGTTCTTCATTCTGTTTCTGAATGATCTGTATGTTGCTTTCTAGTTCTTCATTTTGCTTCTTAATGGTTTGAATCTTCTCTCGAATAGAGCGTTGCATTCGTTCAAAGCTTAACGCAAGCCGACCAATTTCATCTTTACGAACCGTATTAAAAGATGTGTCATCAAGATCCCCTGCAGAGACCTTTTCGGCAACCCAAGTCAATTTCAGCAACGGAGAAGTGATAAAGTTTGATAAATAGTGAGAAGCGATCACCACAAGGATAATGGCGATCAACATAGCGATAACGAATAGTTTTTCGAGTTGATGGATACGAGCGAAAGCTTCGTTTTCTGGTAACTGTACGACGAGCGCCCAAATCACACCACGAGTTTCAATCGGTGCATAAGCCGCGATGATCTCTTCACCTAAACCGTTTGTGTAAGTGCCGACACCAAATGCACCAGAGAGTGCTTTATCGATCACTTCTAAACTGTTCTTAATGTCGTCTTGTTTCGTGTTAATTGTGCGAGGTTGGTGATCATTTCCAACCAGCAAGGTGTTAATTGATGACTCTCGGTTGGCGTCTGCGGCTAACTTAGTGATGCCATTATTTGGCAAGCGGAACATGGCATAGCTGTGTAGATAACCTTGCTGAACAATTGGTGCACCTAGCCAAGCGACTGATTTCCCCCTTTCCAGCTCGAAGTCAGACACAATCACAGGAGTGTAGTCTTCGTTTACTTTTCGACGTTCAGTCACATCATCGGCGAGACGCTTGAAAGTTTTGCCAAGTGCCGAGTCTTTGTAGGGGCCTGATAACAAGTTCGTTCCGTAGTTATCGTCTTTGTTGATCGAGTAGGTGACGTTACCATTGATGTCGACCAGCAAAATGTCATTAAAATCAGAGCGCTTGAGGAGCTCCAAGTAGGCCCAATGATAGCGTTTATGCAAAAGTCGGTAACGTTCACTTCCTACATAGTTGGATGACTCGGGTAACGTTGAGGTTTTGATTTGGTCTCCGCTGCCCTCGATGTAGCGCTGTTGGGCGTTTTTACGAGACTCTTCAATATCATTGCCTAAACGACTAAAAGCATTGACGAGACCGTAGAATCGGCCACCACTGGCGTAAGCCAACTCTGAGCGCACAAAGCCCATGACTTCGGTTTCTCGTGCCTCAAAGTAGTCGATGATTTGCTGCTGTTTTGTATCTCGAACAGACAGTAAGTGTGAGGTGCTTTGTTCTTGCAGATCTTTACTGTGGGACTGCAAGAAAAAGATCGCAGTAATGGTAAGAGGTGTGATACTGAGCACCAGAAATGCGGTCATCAGTGTACTCTGAAGGCGCTTAAATTTCTGTTTTTTGTAGAATTTAAACATGGATAAGATTACAACTCATAATGGGCAGTTCTAAAACATACTTCGCTGCCGAGGTTCTCGTTAAAAACGGATAAGATGTTCAACTAGATAGAATTAACAAAATTAACGAGTTTTTTTTCTTTGACAAGAAAGTTAGTTGTAAAGCGTGCAGGGTGACGCAGTTTTTCTTATGAGTGTTGAATTTATGAGAAAAAATCGCGCAGGTTTGTGCCTGCGCGGAGGGAAGTTATGATTTTTTCGCGTAGTAGATAGAAAATTTATTGGTCTTATTTAGCGTCTCGCAATTATTAAACGCCCGCTCGATAATTGGTGGGTATTTTAAGAAGCTATTCGCGACAATCACCATTTCGCCGTCTTTGGTTAAATATTGTGGTGCCTGACCCAACAAGGTTTCCGCTGCGTTGTAATTTGTGTCTAAACCACTGTGGAATGGCGGGTTGCTGACGATAAAGCGGTAGTCTTTTGCGGTATCCGAGTATATATCTGATGCAAATACGCGTCCGGATAAACCATTCGCTTCTAATGTGGCTTGGCTAGAAGTGATCGCATAAGCATTAATGTCACACATCTCAATCGCGATCTCTGGATTCGCTTTCGCCATAAACGCACCGAGCACACCTGCACCACAACCAAAGTCGAGCACTTTGCCCGACAGCTTAGGTAAGGTTTCAAGCAGCAATCGGCTACCTAAGTCGAACTCGCCATGGCTGAATACGCCAGGTAGGCTCTTAACCGCTAGCGACTGCTCACCGAGTGTAACAGTGTAAGACTTAAACCAATCTGCTTGGTTGAAAGGTTTTGGTTCATTGAGGCAATTACCCCAGTAAAATGAGCAGCGACGAGCAGAGTCGTACTTGTTCACAGGGCCGTATTCTTGGAACATCTTCTCGATGCTCTTGATGCCGGAGCGGTTTTCACCAACGATGACGATTTCGGTGTTAATGCCCAGTTTCGCCATCAACATCGCCAGCAAGTATTCTGCTTCAGCTTTTGCTTTTGGCCAGTATAAAAGGACCATGTCTGCTTTTGTTTCAACATCAAATACAGAGCCAAAATGACTTTTCACTTTGTCAGATGTTTGAATTTGGCGGTAGTAGCTATAGTTGGAAGTAAACACTTCAACAGACTCACAATGAGCCACTAACTCAAGAGGAAATAGGTCTTCAACTTCACCAGCGACTAAAACGTGTTTTCCGTTGAAGTATTCAAGTTGGCGCTGAGCTATTTGGCTAGGAGCGATATAAGCAGACATAAATTTGGTTCATCAGGAATAATTTGGGGCAGATTTTCGCACAATCTGCCCCAAGCTTGAAGTGATTAAGCGGTGACTAGCTGTTGTCTTGTTGGTTAAGGAAGTCTTTGAATTCTTCCTCGTAGATATTAAACAGTACCATGGTCACGGCAAAAATAAGTGGGCCGTAGATAAGACCAATCAAACCAAACAGATGCAGACCACCCAGTAATGAGAAGAAAATCATAAGGGTATTCATGCCGGCGCTGCCTTGCATTAGCAACGGACGTAATAGGTTATCTATAGAGCCAACGATAACTACACTCCACACCGTCAAGAAGATAGCCCAAGTCATATCGCCTGTTAAGAACAAGTACGCTGCTGCAGGAATCCAGATTAGCGCGGTTCCTACCACTGGAATGAATGATGCAAAGCCCATCATTGTTCCCCAAAATAACCCAGGGAAACCGGCGAGCCACATACCGATACCGCCAGCCAAACCTTGAGCAATCGCTGTCATGAATGAGCCCATTACGGCTGATTTAGAAACTTGCTCTATCTCTGTCAATATGCGGTCTTCTTGGCTACGTGAGAGTGGCAGGATATGACGAATCGCAGAGATAATTTTGTCGTGGTCACGAAGCAGAAAAAACAGCACAAACAGCATTAAGAAGAAGTTCATTAGGAAGTTGGTTGCGTCTCCTAAAATCTTTGCGCTGATAGCGACTAAGTTAGAGCCAAACGATGTGGCAAATTGCCCAATTTTCTCAGCAATGGCTTTGGGCTCGATTTTATCAAAAGGTAAGTACTCATTAACAATCGCTAAGCCTTTGATAACGAAAGGATGTTGGAATATATCTTGGATACCACCATTGGTAACCCAATTATATGTATTTTGTGAGAAAACAGAGCCTTGCTGAACAATGGCGGCAAACACAAATAAAAGCGGGATAACAATAATAAACGTCAAGACGACACATGACAGCAGTGCCGCCATATTGGGGTGCTGGGGAATTTTCTGCTCAAACCATTCGTGTATCGGAAACATGAGCAAAGAAATGATAAAAGCCATCACAATGGAATTGATATATGGCTCAACCAATAAGTAGCAAGCAAAAGCAGCGGCGAGTAAAGCAACCATTAGTACTCGGTGACTCGACGTTATTTTTACATTATTTGGCATGGTATTAGTCCAACTTACAGGTGACGTTTACGGTTTATGCCTTCAATGATGGCGTGTAACCTTTATTACTTTGCACTCTTAACTCTTTCAAGCTTATGACAATGCCGAATTAGAGCAGGGCGATGTACCTTGCTATAATGACTACAAATCAGTCGGTTATCAATCAAGAGATGAGCTATGGGTTGTTGCAACGGTGATAAAAAGTGTCAAACTGAGAAAAAAGCTAAGCGAATACCGTGGTTTGGCATTGTCGTTGGGGTATTAGCGATATTGGTTATTTTGAATTGGCAATAAAAAAGGACCGTTACGGTCCTTTTCTAAATGCGTTATCGCCGTTTTTAGCGATTATTTCGCTTCTTCTGCAAGAACAGCAAAACAGCGGTCAGCCGCTTCTAATGTGGCATCAATCTCTTTTGAACCATGAGCGAGTGAAGTAAAGCTCGCTTCAAACGCAGATGGCGCAAGGTAGACACCGTGTTTTAGCATTAAGTGGAAGAAACGCTTGAAGCGTTCTACATCGCACTTCGTTACGTCTTCGTAGCAAGTTACTTTTTCCTGGTCAGTGAAGAAGAAGCCGAACATACCGCCCACTTGGTTAACAACTAGCGGAATACCGTGTTTTTCTGCTAGAGACTTAAAGCCTTCAGCAAGTTGTTTCGTTTTAGAAGCTAGGCGCTTTTCGTTGCCTTCTTCTTTTAGAAGGTTCAAACATGCGTAGCCTGCTGCCATTGCGACAGGGTTACCGGAAAGGGTACCAGCTTGGTAAACTGGGCCTGTAGGTGCAACGTATTGCATCACTTCTTTACGGCCACCGAAAGCACCTACTGGCATACCGCCACCAATCACTTTACCCAGTGTCGTTAGGTCGGGTTTGATGTTGTAGTGTGCTTGCGCGCCGCCTAGAGCAACACGGAAGCCTGTCATTACTTCATCAAAAATTAGTAGCGCGCCTTCTTGATCACAGATTTCACGTAGCCCTTCGTGGAAGCCTTCCACTGGTGGAATACAGTTCATGTTGCCTGCTACTGGCTCAACGATGATACAAGCAATTTCGCCTTTGTTAGCAGCAAATAGCTCGCGTACAGAATCTAGGTCGTTGAATGTTGCTGTTAGCGTGTGCTTAGCAAAATCTGCAGGAACGCCAGGAGAGCTTGGTTGACCTAGAGTTAGTGCACCAGAACCTGCTTTTACTAGCAAGCTGTCAGCGTGGCCGTGGTAACAACCTTCAAATTTCATGATCTTGTCGCGACCGGTGAAGCCACGTGCAAGACGAATCGCGCTCATCGTAGCTTCAGTACCAGAACTTACCATGCGGATTTGCTCCATTGATGGAACAAGCTCAGAAACTAATTCTGCCATCGCGATTTCAAGTTCTGTTGGCGCACCGAAGCTAAGACCGCGTTGCGCTGCATCAATTACTGCTTCGCGGATAACTGCGTGGTTGTGGCCAAGAATCATTGGACCCCAAGAGCCAACGTAATCAATATACGCTTTACCATCGGCATCAAAAATCAGTGGACCGTCTGCTCGTTCGATAAATAGCGGAGAACCGCCAACGCCGTTGAATGCACGAACTGGTGAATTGACACCGCCAGGGATGGTTTGCTGAGCTTTTTGATACAGCTCTGATGATTTGGTCATGGGGTTATCCTCTTTTGATTGCTCGGACCAAGTGGAGCGCATTGTACCTAGCTATAATCAAGTTAGAAACGTTTTGCTTAATTTATGTGTTGTTTCGCAGTGTAATCTTATATATCCGCATCTGTTATAAAGAATCGGCGGCGAATACTTGAACGAGTTTGTCAGGTATTGGATAATCGTCTCAATTAGCACAAATTTGACGTCTTGCTTCAGGCTTGACGCATTACACGAGTGAGAGAGGTCTTCGTGAGCGAAGTAAACGTACCATTATCTTTTTCTGACGCAGCAGCATCTCGCGTTAAAGCATTGATTGCTGAAGAAGAAAACCCAGCATTGAAACTGCGCGTATACATTACTGGCGGCGGCTGCAGCGGCTTCCAATACGGCTTTACTTTTGATGAAAATGTAAACGAAGGCGATACGACAATCGTAAACAGTGGTGTAACACTGGTTGTAGACCCTATGAGTCTGCAATATCTCGTTGGCGGTATTGTTGACTACACAGAAGGGTTGGAAGGAGCGCGCTTCTTCGTAAATAACCCCAATGCAACGACAACATGTGGTTGTGGTGCATCGTTCAGTGTGTAATTAACACCTAACAGGCAGCTAATGGCTGCCTGTGCTTTATGTAGAAGGATGTCACGTAAAGCGCACGCTCGCAGATATGCAGAGAAATAATAAAAAGGACTTTATATGTCTGGACTTTCTTTTGGACGCCGAATTGTCGAGCGCCCTTGGCTAGTATCTCTTATCCTCGTCTTACTTCTTGTTGCATGGCTAACCATCGGCCAACTCAAAGCACAAGATGATCATCCTAACTCTTCAACATCCACGAACACGACACCACTTGCAAAGGTGATGTTTGATACTTTTCTTGCCGAACCTACCAGTAAAACCATTGAATTGTATGGACGAACAGCGCCCAATCGTCAAGCGCGTCTTGGCGCCGAAGTTGCCGGTAAAATAGTCAGTCTTAACATAAAGAAAGGCCAAGCGGTCAAACAGGGACAAGTGATCGCAAACATCGATAAGCGCGACCTTGGCATTCAACTTAAACGGGCCCAGGCGATGCTGTTGGTTAAAGAGAAAGAGTTTAATGCAGCTAAATCGCTAAAAAGTCGTGGACTGCAAGGTGAGGTTGCATTTGCGACAGCGCAAGCAGCGTTGGTAGATGCACGTGCGAATTTGAGTAACGTGCAAACGGCTTTAAGAAATACTGAGGTTAAAGCGCCATTTGATGGCATCGTAGAGCACCACTTTGTTGAGTTAGGTGATTTTGTCGGGATTGGCGATCCTATTGCGACGGTCATTGATTTGGATACTTTAGTGATTGAAGCCGATGTCAGTGAACGGCATATACAATACCTTAAGGAAGGCCTAGAAGCCGACGTAAGAACCATTAACCAACAGCATCATCAAGGTCGTGTGCGCTACATTGGACGTGTTTCTTCTGCTTCTACTAATACATTTCCAATTGAAATCGAAATTGATAATCAAGACGCAAGAATTTCTGCCGGTATGAGCGCAGAAGTACAGCTGCCTTTGAGTGAAGTGTTGGCGGTAAAGATTACGGCTGCCATGTTAGCACTAGATGAAGAAGGTAACTTAGGTGTCAAGACACTGCGTAATGAGCATGTTGAGTTTGTTCCAATTCAACTCGTTAAGGCCGAGGATGATGGTGTGTGGCTCTCTGGGTTAGGAGAGCGTGTAGACATTATCGTGCTGGGACAAGGTTTTGTGCGAGATGGTGATCAAGTACTGGCCAATAAAGTTGATGACGTAGTTCTTGAAGCAGCTAATGAGCAGTAAGGAGCACCTATGTACACTCTGATTGATGCTGCGTTATCTCGCGCTCGCACTATGCTGACATTATTGGTGATGATATTAATTGCAGGTGTCATTACTTACGTCACAATCCCCAAGGAATCGAGCCCTGATATTACCATTCCGATCATTTATGTTTCTGTTGGACATCAAGGTATTTCTCCTGTCGATGCCGAGCGTTTATTGGTTCGCCCAATAGAGCAAGAGCTGCGTTCAATTGAAGGCGTAAAAGAGATGACCTCTGTGGCATCAGAAGGTCATGCTTCGGTGACGCTGGAATTTAGTGTCGGAGTGGATCTTGATAAAGCGATGGCAGATGTGCGTGATGCGGTTGATCTTGCGAAGCCAAAGTTACCAGAGGACAGTGATGAGCCAACGGTAAACGAAGTCACGTTTGCATCTGAAGAGCCTGTGTTGACCGTTGTGCTCTATGGCACCGTACCAGAGCGAACCATTGTTCAGATTGCCAGAACGTTACGTGATCGTTTGGAAAGTTTCCGTCAGATTCTTGAGGTTGAAATCGCAGGAGATCGCGAAGACATCGTGGAGATAGTTGTCGATCCGCTATTGATGGAAAGCTACGGTCTCGATCAAGCGGATATCTATAATTTAATCGCCTTGAATAACCGAGTTGTGGCAGCGGGGTTTGTCGATACTGGGTATGGACGCTTTTCGGTAAAAGTCCCATCGGTTTTTGATTCACTGAAAGATGTGCTTGAATTACCGATCAAGGTGAATGGCAAAGAGGTGATCACTTTTGGCGATGTGGCGACAGTACGGCGTGCATTTCGCGATCCTGAAAGTTTTGCTCGTTTAGATGGCGAATCTGCCATCGTTTTGGACGTAAAAAAACGGGCAGGGGAAAACATTATTGAAACGGTTGAGTTGGTAAAAGAAGTACTGGCTCAGGGACAGAAGCGCGCCGAGTGGCCCGACAATTTGCAAGTTAAATACACTTGGGATCAATCCGACGATGTCAAATTGATGCTCAGTGATCTACAAAACAATATCTTATCCGCAATTATCCTCGTAGTTATCGTCATTATTGCCATATTGGGGGTTAGGACCGCGCTTCTCGTGGGGATTTCTATTCCAGGATCGTTCTTGACTGGGTTGTTGGTGTTATCGGTATTTGGGCTGACGGTCAATATCGTCGTACTGTTTGCTTTAATTATGGCGGTAGGCATGTTGGTGGATGGTGCCATTGTGGTGACAGAGTTTGCAGATCGGCGCATGCAAGAAGGAACGCCACGTAAAGAAGCCTATCGAGATGCAGCAAAGCGAATGGCCTGGCCTATTACCGCATCCACAGCAACCACATTGGCTGCGTTTGCTCCGTTACTTTTCTGGCCAGACATCACTGGTGAGTTCATGAAGTACTTACCACTTACTTTAATTGCTACCTTGGCCGCTTCGCTGATGATGGCTTTATTGTTCGTTCCTGTCATCGGTGGGATCATTGGCAAGCCTCAAGTAGTCAATCAGAAAGCTCAGCGAGAAATGGTGGAGCTGCATAACGGCAACTTTGAAAAAGCGACTGGCATTACCAAGCTTTATTACCAGACTCTGTCGGTAGCGATTCGTCATCCATGGAAAGTCTTACTCAGCGCGATACTGCTAGCGGCAGGTGTCGGCTTCACTTACAACAAAGCTGGCTTGGGTGCAGAGTTTTTCCCTGAAGTGGACCCTGCCTTTTTTACCGTTAAAGTTCGTTCTTATGGTGACCTGTCTATTCACGAAAAAGATGTTGTTATGCGCGAAATCGAGAAGGTGATGCTCGGTCATGACGAGTTTGAAAGTGTCTACACGCGCACAGGAGCGAGCGATAATGGGGACGAGATTGGCCAGATTCAAATAACGCCTGTGGATTGGCAGTATCGACGCAAAGTGAAAACCATTATTGAGGAACTAAAAGAGACGACAGACCGCTTTTATGGTGTTGAACTTGAGTATAAATTCCCGGACGCAGGACCGCCTGTCGAGCATGATCTCGTGATTGAAGTATCATCACGAAACTTGAGTGTTAGTGCGTTAGATGAAGCGGCCAAAAAAGTACGACATTGGGCTGATGGTAATCCTGCACTGACCAACTTGAGTGATACCACTAATAAGGAAGGGATTGATTGGCAAATTGATATCCAGCGAGATGACGCTTCTCGCTTTGCAGCGGATGCTACCTTAGTCGGGAATACCGTCCAGTTTGTTACGAACGGCTTGAAAATAGGCGATTATTTGCCCGATGATGCGGATGAAGAAGTCGATATTTTGGTGCGCTATCCGCAAGATAAGCGCGACATAGGTCGATTTGATCAACTGAGAGTGAAAACGGCAGCTGGTCTGGTACCGATTACGAATTTTGCTCAAATCAAACCAGATCATAAGCAAGACACTATTCGTCGGGTCGACGGTCATCGAGTTATCAATATTAAAGCGGATATGGTGGAAGGTTACAATTTGGCGCTTGAGTTACCTAAGATTGCCGCTGGAATGGAACAGCTCGACTTACCGGAAGGCATTGAATATAAGATTCGGGGTCAAAATGAAGAGCAGGAAAACTCATCAGCATTCTTGCAAAATGCTTTTATTGTCGCGCTTGGTGTGATGGCTTTGATTTTAATTACGCAGTTTAATAGCTTTTATCAAGCTTTCTTAATCCTTAGTGCAGTGCTGTTTTCTACCGTTGGTGTCTTCGCCGGGTTACTTATTTTCCAAAAGCCATTTGGCATCATTATGTCGGGAATTGGAGTGATTGCGTTGGCTGGTATCGTGGTAAACAACAATATTGTTTTAATCGATACTTATAATCAGATGCGTAAACGTGGCTTAGAAAAATCTGAGGCTATTTTGCGTACGGGTGTGCAGCGTTTAAGACCCGTTTTACTTACGACGGTGACCACCATATTAGGCTTATTGCCAATGGTGTTAGAAATGAACATCGACTTAGTTAATCAGAAAGTGGAGTTTGGCGCACCAAGCACTCAATGGTGGTCTCAGCTTGCGACCGCTGTCGCGGGTGGTTTGGCGTTTGCGACTTTGCTAACGTTAATTCTGACACCGTGTTTGCTTATGCTCGGGAGAGAGCATCACTCCGAACAGTAAGCTTTATCGTGATGATATCGACAAAACAAAAAGGGCAGCTTCGCTGCCCTTTTCAATACCTGGCTTACTTCATTGCTAGCAGTTTGCTGTAGCGTTCAAGCTTGTCCATGCTAATTTTCGCGTTTGCCATGAAAGTTTGTCTCGCTTTGCCTGTCAGGGATTTAGATTGTGGCAAATTCACCGTGCGCGGGTTTTTATGGACACCATTCACAAGGAACTCATAGTGCAGGTGAGGGCCAGTTACACGGCCAGTTCCGCCAAGCGTACCGATGGTTTGGCCTTGCTTAACGCGTTGACCAGCTCGTACAGTACGTTTGGTTAAGTGCAGGTACTTGGTAATGTAAGTATTGCTATGTTTAATGAAAACGTAGTTACCATTAAATTTGTTGTAAGACGATTTTTGAACAACGCCATCACCAGCCGCCCAAATCGGGGTGCCCACTGGTGCTGCATAGTCCGTGCCTCTATGAGGACGAACGCGTCCCGTCACTGGATGTAAGCGGCGTGGGTTGAAATTAGACGAAACTCGACGGAAGTCCAACGGCGCGCGTAAGAATGCTTTTTTCATTGCACGCCCATTTTCGTCGTAATACTTGCCACTTTTCTGATCCAATATTGTGGTAAAGGTATCGCCTTGGTTTTTAAAGATCGCAGCAATGATTTTTCCACGGCCGATTACTTCACCTTCTACCACTTCCTCTTGGTAAAGTACTCGGAAGCTGTCGTTTTTACGAATATCTAAAGCAAAGTCGATGTCCCAACCAAATATGCCAGCCAGTTCCATGATTTGGTTACCATTTAATCCAGAAGATATTCCTGCATTCCAAAAGTTTGATTTGATGGTGGCTTCAGCGTAGTTGTACTGGAAGTCGACTTCTTTTTTATCAACTTCAGAAACGTACTTGCCGTCTTTTAATGTGATACGAAAAGTCTCGAACGCGCTTAGTGTTCTTCTTAGCTGCACCAAGTTGTTATTTTCGTCAAAACCAAATTGCAATCGGTCACCAGGTCGAAGCCGAGTTAACTGTTTTTCCACTTCTTTGTCTGATGACACCAGTTCATGTAATAGACGAGCAGAAAGCCCTACGCGACTAAATAAGATGGCAGCACTCTCGCCATTTTTTACCTTGTATGTCTCCCAGCGTAGCACGGCGGGAACCGCAGGCGATGAACTATTTAGTGCACTGAGTTCGAGGGAAACTGGCACAGGATAATGTTGACCAACTTTTAATCGGCTCTGCTGCGGGTCTAGGTCTTGCGGATCAGGTAAAAAGAAGAGCGCGAAGATAATCAGCGCACTAAAAAAACCGATCAATACTTTGTGCAAGAGTGGAAGTCGGACAAAAATCGAATGCATGAGGTACTTGATTGCTAAATTAAACGGAAAAAGTGACAACTACCTAGTCTAACGTGTTTCAAAATGCATCGCTATTCAAGTAATATGTTCAGCTATTATATTTTTGCCAAATCTGTGGGAGTGAACAAGAATGGCGAGCATTGAAGCTGCACTAGCCGAGATTAAGCGCGGTGTTGAAGAGCTGATTCCAGAAGAAGAGCTAATCGCAAAACTAAAAGAAGACCGTCCTCTACGTATTAAATTGGGCGCTGATCCAACAGCACCTGACATTCACCTAGGACATACGGTTATTTTCAATAAGCTTCGCTTGTTCCAAGAACTAGGTCATGAAGTGACGTTCCTAATCGGTGACTTCACTGCAATGGTTGGTGACCCAACAGGTAAAAACACAACTCGTCCACCGCTAAGTCGTGAAGACGTATTGCGTAACGCTGAAACGTACAAAGAGCAAGTGTTCAAAATTCTCGATCCTGCAAAGACTAAAATTCAGTTTAACTCTGAGTGGCTGTCTGAATTGGGCGCAGAAGGTATGATTCGCCTTGCGGCAAACCAAACCGTTGCTCGTATGCTAGAGCGTGACGACTTTAAAAAGCGTTACGCGGGTGGTCAGCCAATTGCTATTCATGAGTTCATGTACCCACTTCTACAAGGTTGGGACTCAGTAGCAATGGAAACGGATGTTGAATTAGGTGGTACAGACCAGAAGTTCAACCTTCTAATGGGTCGTGAACTGCAAAAGTCTCACGGTCAAAAACCTCAGGTTGTACTGATGATGCCGCTTCTAGTGGGCCTTGATGGCGAGAAGAAGATGTCTAAGTCAGCAAACAACTACATCGGTATCAGCGAAGCGCCAAGCGAAATGTTTGGTAAAATCATGTCTATTTCTGATGACTTAATGTGGAGCTACTACGAGCTGCTCTCTTTCCGTCCTCTGGAAGAGATTGCTCAATTCAAAGCTGATGTAGAAGCGGGCAAAAACCCTCGTGACATCAAAGTATTGCTAGCAAAAGAAATTATTGCTCGTTTCCACAGTGAAGCCGATGCCGATGCAGCAGAGCAAGAATTCGTAAACCGTTTTGCGAAGAACCAAATTCCTGATGAAATGCCAGAGTTTGACTTTGACGCAGGTCGCCCAGTGAGTAATCTGTTGAAAGAAGCAGGCTTATGTCCATCATCGTCAGATGCGATGCGCATGGTTAAGCAGGGCGCTGTGAAGATTGATGGTGAAAAAATTGCGGACAGCAAATTTGCTCCAGAAGCGGGTACTTACGTGTTCCAAGTAGGCAAACGTAAATTTGCTCGTATTACTATTCAGTAATTCATAATGACTGCAAATGAAAGCGTCCGAAGGGCGCTTTTTTTGTATGAAAATTTAGCAAAAACGGCAAAGTAAAACTTCCATACCTGATGAACTTTGCTACTATACTTGCGCTGCCAATAATGGCAGCGCTATCGGAGATTTACATGAACAATACCGACCATCCTCCCAGTCGTTGGGTGAGTAAGATTAAGGGAGCGAAATAACCCGCTTCGGTATTGGCGATCTCCGCCTTACCTAAGTGGTGAGGCATCTTTTCTAATTTTCTTCTCGTTATTTCCTTCATACATTCTGAATAGACAGTGCATTCGCATTGGTTTTCTCTGTGCATCTTAATTGTTGTCTGACTTTTAGCGTGCAAGAGTGGCTTTTCATGCTTTGTCGATGGTCGTTACCAATGCCAATCGGGAGATTCGCCATGACGGTAATGAACAACACTTTTATTGAAACAACACCAAACTTTTCTGAAGTAGAAATTGGTGCAGCTCGCAATGCATTCTTGCAGTACGAGCAAGAGCAACAAGTCCATTTGCTTACGGTTATGCCTATTGATGAGGCTGTAGGTATTTTACAGCATTGCTCTGTCGGCTATGTGAATAGTCTTATTGCTCAACTTGAGCAAGCAGGTCATGACAAACGCGCACGTCATTATGCTCACCAACTGGGTCTGCATATGTCTGAAGTTGATACACCCGATGGTTATTTATCAACTAGTGTTTTAGGGCATGTAAAACAGCGTATTGGATGGATCATTGCGCTGGCTCTTTTAGGGATAGTGTCAGGCTTGATCATCGCTCAGTATGAGGACACCCTTAGTCAGCTTGTTTTACTTGCAGTGTACATGCCAGTGATTGCAGCTGCTGGTGGTAACACAGGAACACAAGCAGCAACTTTGGTGATTCGTGCTCTTGCTACTGGAGAGTTAAAAAAACGCCAATGGTTAGAAGTTTTGTGGAAAGAGAGCCGAGTCGCTCTATTTATTGCGCTAGCAATCGCTATCGTGATGATTGGACGCATTATGTTATTTAGTGCAGGACAATCAACAGGAGGCTTTGAACTGACCGATATCGCACTGGCAATAGCAGTTGCGCTGTTCATTCAAGTCACCATTTCTACAACATTGGGCGGGCTGTTGCCAATTATTGCACGAGCTTGCAAGTTGGACCCGGCCGTATTGGTGAGTCCAGTTCTTGCGTCTATCGTCGATATTTCAGGAATGTGGATTTACTTTAACGTGGTGAACTATTTCTTAGGTATTGCCTGACTAAAGTTCACAATGTCATTGTAAAAAAGCTGCTCAAAATGTGTAATCGGGGCGATGACAGGTGTGTTGTCGTCCCGTTTTTCTGGGAAGTAGTCTGAAACAAACTGAACAAAAATGGTGTTAGGTTGACCATTTTTATCCAAGCCATATCCAGCCATATTGTAAGTCCCGTAGATAGAGCCACTTTTCGCGATCAGCTGTCCTTTAATTGGAAGTTTTCGCATACTTTGTCGGTACTTTAATGTGCCGGATTCACCTGATTTCGGCATGATGGCAATCAATTTGAGTTCGTTTTCATGCTTCCAAATATAGCGCAGCATTTCAGCCATCTTGGTCGCGGAGATCCGGTTATTTCGCGAAAGTCCTGAGCCGTCTTCTAGGCGCGCATTACGAATATCAATACCAGTGTTGGCGAAAATGATCTGCTTGATCGCTTCTGTCCCGTTAGTAAAACTGCCTGGCTGAACGAAAAATTTAGCGCCAAGTGTTTTGGTTAGTGTGTCGGCAATTAAGTTGTCAGAGTTTTTGAGCATATCTTCGAGAATGTCTGGTAAGGCTTTTGATTGATGCATTGCGATGAGCTTTCGCTGCTTTTCTGGCGCCGTACCGACCCTAATCTTTCCTGATACCCCAATGTTGAGCTCCTTGAGCAAAGCCGCCAACCTTTGACTGGTGTAACGCTCAGGGTCTTGAACCGCAAATTTCAGTGGCAATGGTTTGTCTCTTTCAACCAAGCACCCTGTTAGCTTGTAGTTGTTATCGGGATTTGCAACTAAACCTAAGTCACAATGACGACTTTTCTTAATGGTTTTAGAAACTGTTTCTACGGTACTTGTGACACGAATAGGTTGATGCTCTGGTACGTAGACCCGCGTTCCACCATCTTTTTGTGTATAGATAGAGGCTTGTACACAGTTGTTATTGAGTGTGATGGTCGATGCCGGAGCGCTGTAGCAAACTCCCAAGATATCCCATGGCCAGCCCACCGCACGGTTATAACCAGTGAATGCGCTGTTATCGAGCCATAGGTCACCGTTAATCCGTTTTAAGCCATTTTTCTTAGCTAGAGTGAGGAGTGATTTTAAGTCGTTGGTTTGGAGTGTTGGGTCGCCGACAAAGTAAATCACTGCATCTGAGTTCGACGTTTCCAGCTTGGTTCGAAACCGGAAATTATCACCCAGTTCTAGCTTTGCGGCTAATGCGGTGACGATTTTTAATGTACTCGCAGGTGGGAACAGTTGTTCGGTAGGATGAACACCGTCAAGCTCAGCATTTTCACTGAGTTTTTCCGCAACTAAACTGATGCGGGCGCCTTCAGGCAACACCTCTTGATGAGGGTACGCTTGTGAAAAAGCAGAAAGTAATGAAAAGAATATGAGCAAGGGCCAACGTAAACGCATAATGATACTTTCTAAGGTGAGTTATGTGATTGAGTATACGCAAGTCCTTTCAATATGCTAGGTAACTAAATAAATGCTTCAAATGTCTTCATGAATGAGACACGAGAGAAAGGCGCGCTGCTTAAAATGAAGTATAAAAAATGCCCGCTTAAAGCGGGCATTCGATATTCTAGTCAAAGACCGGAATTAGAAGTCGTAACGTAGACCTAGAGCTAGCTCGTCTTCAGCATCGATCTTAGTTGCAACTGTTTTGCTAGTGTCAGTTGAACCAAACTTGTCACCTGCATCAATCAGGTTGAAGTTGTAAGAAATGTAACCACGGAAGTTAGGCTTGAAGTAGTAAGAAGCATCAACAGCGAAGTTGTTTGCAGAAGTTTCGTTGTTAGTTTCTGCATTGTTGTATGATGTTGTAAATACTGTTTGGCCTAGAGTGTAAGCACCCGCTAGCTCGTAACCAGTGTAATCAACTGTGTTACTGTTGTTTGAATCTTCCATTTTCTCGCCGTCAGTGAATACACCAGCGAAGTAAAGATCAGACATTGTGTAAGATGCAGCTAGCATGTACTCGTTAGCTTTGTCTTGATCTGCGTAACCAGCACCTAGCTCAAGACCAGTGTCAGCTAGAGCGTAGATTGCAGATAGAGAGTAACCGTCTTGTTTGTTGTCGTAGTACTCACCAGTGTTTTTGTTTTCCATACGATCAGCGAAGCGGTAGCTTGCTTTTACGCTTAGGTTTTCAAACTGGCCTTTGTAAGCCATCATGTTGTCTGTACGGTCTGATACAGCTAGTTTGTCTGCTGCAGAGTTACCGTGGTAAGCCATGATATCTGTGAAGTCAGTGATAACGCCTAGTGCACCTTCAGTTTTACCGTATGCGAACTCACCGTAAGCACCGCCAAGACCAGCGTAAGCAAGACGAGTTTCTAGATCGCTCTTGTCGTCGCCGTCTACAGTACCGTTTTGAGCAGTCTCAAATTCACCTTCCCAGAAACCAACACCGTATAGGTTGTCATTGATTTCTTGTTTACCAAGGAAGTTTAGACGGATGCGAGATTTGTCTTGAGCGTCGCCATCTTTCATAGATAGACGTGCTTCAGCACGGCCGCCCATTTCTAGAGAAGTACCGTCTTGGTTGTAAAGTTCAGCTGCGTTTACGCCAGTTGCCATAGCTGCTGCAGATACAGAAAGAGCAATTAGAGTCTTTTTCATCTTATTTGTCCTAGTTAGCTGTCCATAATCATTGTTGTATGGGGGAGAGGTGATCTCTCACAAGTTGTTGGTCCAAAATTGGCTAATTGAGCGATATAGTTCGCACTTGTAAGCCATTGATCTAACAACTCGCTGGACATGTTTTACTGCTAAAGTTTCCGTATGAGTTAGTAAAATGATATAAATCCCACTGATGAACACTGTTCAATTGTGCGTTGTTTTTATTTAAATTGCTGTTTTTGATTGAAATTATTGGCAATGACATTGGCCTGACATTGATTAGTTTTTATCTTTTTTGAGGTTTTTGGTGTAATGAACAGTGTTGTTTTTCAATAAATTGAGAAGGTGATTCGCCCTAGAACCGCTCTAAAAGTGAGTTATATCATTATGCCGAAAAGGCATAGTCTTGCTGTCTTTCGAATTAAGATGATTTCGTCCGGGAGTTTGTTTACACTAAACGAAATACATCTTTAAGCGCACTACCCAGTCCTATGACAGGGTGGGCTTTTTTTGTCCAAAGACCCATTTGGGCTTGAGGTTATAAAATGGAAAAAGTTCCAATGACACTACGTGGCGAGCAAAAGCTACGTGCAGAACTCGATCGTCTACTTAAACTACGTCCTCAGATCTCAGAGGCAATTGCTGAAGCTCGTGAGCTAGGTGATTTAAAAGAGAATGCTGAATATCACGCCGCTCGTGAAGAGCAGGGCATTTGTGAAGCACAAATCCGTGACATTGAATACAAACTGTCAGTTGCTCAAGTTATTGATGTAACGAAGATGGAGAACACGGGTAAAGTTATTTTTGGTTCAACCGTAACCTTGATTGATATCGACACCGAAGAAGAAAAAACGTACCAAATCGTTGGTGATGACGAAGCCGATATCAAAGCAGGTCGCATTTCAGTGAGCTCACCTATTGCTCGTGGCCTAATTGGTAAGATGGAAGGCGATGAAGTTGCTATTCAAACCCCGGGTGGCGCGAAAGACTTCGAAATTGACCGAGTAGAATATATCTAAGTCGTTTGGAGTAGCATTACTACTCTGATAAAACGCAAAAAGGTCGCCTCAGGCGACCTTTTTTCTTCAGCAACGTAAGTAGAGTTACTTACGAGGGATTTCGATTTTACGCTCTTCAGACTGGCGGTATAGCACAAGCACTTTACCAATAGTCTGAACTTTTTCAGCGCCCGTCTCACGTACGATAGCGTCGATGATTAGCTGTTTTGTTTCACGATCTTCCGAAGCAACTTTTACTTTGATAAGTTCGTGATGGTTAAGAGCGATTTCAATTTCTGCTAGCACGGCTTCTGTAAGTCCATTTGCGCCCATTAGCACAACAGGTTTTAAACTGTGAGCTAGGCCTTTAAGGTGCTGCTTTTGTTTGGTGCTTAGGTTCATTACGCGGCCAATTTTCTTTAAAATAAGGGTTGAAAAAAGCTATTTTAACGCCATCTATTGCTGAAGACTATAATTTATTGAGTAATAGGTAGCGCCTATTAAAACAATAGCTCCAATTTGTGCCTTGTTGGGATTAAAATGAGTAAACAAAAACATTCGGCTAGTTCTGGTCGTTGGTTGAAAGAACACTTTGATGATAAATACGCGAATGAAGCCCGAAAAAAAGGCTACCGCTCACGTGCTTATTTCAAGATCGATGAGATTCAAACGAAAGATAAATTGTTAAAGCCTGGAATGACAGTCGTCGACTTGGGGGCTGCGCCGGGCGGATGGTCTCAATATGCTGCTAAGATAGTAGGGGACAGTGGTCAGATCATTGCGTGTGACTTGCTTCCTATGGACCCGATTGCTGGCGTTAGCTTTTTACAAGGCGACTTTCGTGATGATGCAGTATTGGAAGCTTTGCTAGAAAGGATCCAACCTTCCATGGTAGACGTAGTAATGTCTGATATGGCGCCTAACATCGCGGGAAACAATTCTGTTGATCAACCTCGCGCTATGTATTTAGTTGAATTAGCTTTAGATATGTGTCGACAAGTTCTAGCGCCTAATGGTAGCTTTGTCGTAAAGGTTTTCCAAGGGGAAGGCTTCGATCAGTATGTGAAAGAAGTCCGAGACATGTTTAAAGCCGTAAAAATTAGAAAACCAGACTCATCGCGAGCTCGCTCTCGAGAGGTCTTCGTCGTAGCCACTGGTTACAAAGGTTAACCATTTTGCTCTCTTGAGAGCGTGTTAACACTATAGCTACAGTTAATGAACTGTAGTACCCTACCTTTAATTACAATTAGTTATCGAGAGGCTTACACCTTGAGTGACATGGCAAAAAATTTAATTCTGTGGCTTGTTATCGCCGTCGTATTGATGTCGGTATTCCAGAGCTTTGGCCCTGGAGAAAGCAATGGCAGAACCGTGGATTACACCACGTTTGTACAGGAAGTTGGCCAAGGCCAGATTCAAGAAGCAACTTTTAAAGACGGTGAAATTAGCTTTGTTCGTCGTGGCGGCGGTGCCAAAATGGTCACTTACATGCCAGTGTATGACCAAAAGCTTCTAGATGACCTAATTAACCAAAACGTGAAAGTACAAGGCACGCCTCCAGAAGAGCAAAGCTTGCTTGGTACTATCTTCATCTCTTGGTTCCCAATGATCTTACTAATTGGTGTATGGATTTTCTTCATGCGTCAAATGCAAGGCGGCGGTGGTAAAGGCGCCATGTCTTTTGGTAAGAGCAAAGCTCGAATGATGAGCGAAGAACAAATCAAGACAACTTTTGCTGACGTTGCTGGTTGTGACGAAGCAAAAGAAGACGTGAAAGAACTGGTGGACTACCTACGCGATCCAAGCCGTTTCCAAAAACTGGGCGGTAAGATTCCAACGGGTGTTCTAATGGTTGGTCCTCCTGGTACGGGTAAAACGCTTCTAGCGAAAGCCATTGCCGGTGAGGCGAAAGTACCATTCTTTACTATCTCTGGTTCTGATTTCGTAGAGATGTTCGTTGGTGTTGGTGCATCTCGTGTGCGTGACATGTTTGAACAAGCAAAGAAAGCCGCACCTTGTATCATCTTTATCGATGAGATCGATGCGGTAGGTCGTCAACGTGGCGCAGGTGTTGGTGGTGGTCATGATGAACGTGAACAAACACTAAACCAAATGCTCGTTGAGATGGATGGTTTCGAAGGTAACGAAGGTATTATCGTTATCGCTGCGACTAACCGTCCGGATGTGTTGGACCCTGCGTTACTGCGTCCTGGTCGTTTTGACCGTCAAGTGGTAGTTGGTCTTCCAGATGTACGTGGCCGTGAACAGATCCTAAAAGTTCACATGCGTAAGGTACCTCTAGCGGGTGATGTAGAGCCTTCTCTCATCGCACGTGGTACTCCAGGCTTCTCTGGTGCTGACCTAGCAAACTTAGTTAACGAAGCAGCCCTGTTTGCTGCGCGCGGTAACAAGCGCAACGTTTCTATGGTTGAGTTTGAACTGGCGAAAGACAAAATCATGATGGGTGCTGAGCGCCGTTCAATGGTGATGTCTGAGGAAGTGAAAGAGTCAACCGCATACCACGAAGCGGGTCACGCGATTGTTGGTCGCTTGGTTCCTGAACACGATCCAGTGTACAAAGTGTCTATCATTCCACGTGGTCGTGCGTTGGGTGTAACAATGTACCTTCCAGAGCAGGACCGCGTGAGTATGTCTCGCCAACACCTAGAATCAATGATTTCTAGCTTGTACGGTGGTCGTTTAGCAGAAGAACTTATCTACGGTGCTGACAAAGTATCAACCGGTGCTTCTAATGATATCGAGCGCGCAACAGATATTGCTCGTAAGATGGTTACTCAATGGGGTTTCTCTGAAAAGCTTGGCCCTCTGCTGTATGCAGAAGATGAAGGCGAAGTGTTCTTAGGACGTAGTGTAACTCAGACTAAACATGTGTCTGACGATACAGCGAAGTTGATTGATGACGAAGTTCGTCAGATCATTGACCGCAACTACGATCGTGCGAAGAAGATTCTTCAAGAGAACATGGATATCATGCATGCGATGAAAGATGCGCTGATGAAGTATGAAACCATTGATGCTCGCCAGATTGATGACTTAATGGAGCGCAAAGCTGAAATTCGTGAGCCTGCGGGCTGGAGTGATAACTCAGCAAGCAAACCAGAAGACAGCGACAAGCCTCAAGCAAAGCAAGAAGTTAAAGAAGAAGCAACGGAGACTGCGAAAGATGCAGAACAGCCTAGCTCTTCTGAAACAACTTCTAACGAAGCGCCTGAAAAGAAAGACTCTGAATAAAGAGTATCGATAATATTAAACCCCGAGTTATCTCGGGGTTTTTGTGTTTATGATGATGATTACAGCAAATAACAAATCTTTGGACCTTTCGCGTCCACATGTCATGGCCATTCTAAATGTGACACCGGATTCCTTTTCGGATGGCGGTAAATACAACTCAATTGAACTTGCTCTTGCTCAAGTTGATAAAATGATAAAGGCTGGTGTAAGTATTGTTGATGTTGGTGGTGAATCAACAAGACCTGGTGCACCGGATGTGTCTTTGGAAGAAGAGCTTAGGCGTGTTGTCCCAGTAATCAAAGCCATTCGTGAAAAATATGATGTATGGATTTCCGTTGACACCAGTAAAGCAGAAGTGATGCGTCAAGCAATTGATGCTGGGGCTGATTTGATCAATGACATCCGCTCGCTGCAAGAGCCAGGTGCTCTGGAAGTCGCAGCAGAAGCAAACCTTCCAATTTGTCTGATGCATATGAAAGGTCAGCCTAGGACCATGCAAGTTGACCCTCATTATGATGATTTAATGGGGGACGTGTCGGCTTTTCTAGAAGAACGTATCGCGGCGTGTGAAGCAGCAGGGATTGATAAATCTCAACTGATTCTCGATCCTGGGTTTGGCTTTGGCAAAACAATCGAACACAATTATCATATGCTTGCTCATCTTGAAAAGTTTCATGAATTCGGCCTGCCTATTTTGGCTGGCATGTCTCGTAAATCCATGATCTTCAAACTGTTAGACAAGCCAGCGGCAGAGTGTACGAACGCAAGTGTCGTTTGTGCTACGATTGCCGCGATGAAAGGCGCGCAGATCATTCGCGTGCATGACTTTGAAGAGACAATCGAAGCGATGAAAGTTGTTGAGATGACGAAAAACAATATTTAAAAATAATAAAGGAAAGTTTATGTCGAATGAAAGACGTTACTTTGGTACTGACGGTGTGCGCGGTAAAGTAGGACAATACCCAATCACTCCAGACTTCGTACTTAAGCTTGGCTGGGCTGCTGGTCGTGTACTAGCGAAACAAGGCACAAAGAAAGTTATCATAGGTAAAGATACACGTATTTCAGGTTATATGCTTGAATCTGCACTAGAGGCTGGCCTTGCAGCTGCGGGACTTAAAGCAACATTTACTGGTCCCATGCCAACTCCAGCTGTGGCATATTTAACTCAGACTTTCCGTGCCGAGGCTGGTATTGTGATTTCTGCATCACATAACCCATATTACGACAACGGCATTAAATTCTTTTCTTCTGAGGGTACTAAGCTACCTGACGATATCGAATTGGCGATCGAAGCTGAGTTAGATAAAGAAATTGAATGTGTGGAGTCTGCTGAGCTTGGTAAAGCAACCCGCCTAAATGATGCAGCTGGTCGTTACATCGAATTCTGTAAGAGTACTTTCCCATCTGAGTTGAGCCTTGCGAACTTTAAGATCGTAGTAGACTGTGCGCACGGTGCAACGTACCACATCGCTCCAAATGTTTTCAAAGAACTTGGGGCAGAAGTTATCGCTATGGGCGTAGAGCCTAACGGCATCAACATTAATGAAAAAGTGGGCGCAACAGACGTACGAGCTCTTCAACAGCGTGTTGTTGAAGAGCAAGCGCATCTTGGTCTCGCATTTGATGGTGATGGTGACCGCATCATTATGGTCGACCACCTAGGTAACAAAGTTGATGGTGACCAAATTGCTTATATCATCGCTCGTGATGCACTTCGTCGTGGTGAGCTAAAGGGTGGTGTTGTTGGTACACTAATGACTAACTTGGGTATGGAAAATGGTTTAAAGCAGCTAGGCATTCCGTTTGTACGTGCTGCTGTTGGTGACCGTTATGTCATGGAGCAACTGCTAGAAAAAGGTTGGAAAATTGGTGCTGAAAACTCAGGCCATGTGATCTTATTAGATAAAGTCACAACCGGCGATGCGATTGTTGCTGCACTTCAAGTACTTGCTTCTGTAATTGGCAGCGATATGTCTTTATATGAACTATCGCAAGGAATGACATTATATCCTCAGGTTTTAGAAAATGTCCGTTTCTCAGGAGAAAGTAACCCTCTTGAAGCTACAGCTGTATTAAACGCTGTCGCTGAAGTAGAGGCGACACTTGGTGATAAAGGGCGTGTACTGCTGCGTAAGTCTGGCACTGAGCCTTTGATCCGCGTTATGGTGGAAGGCGAAGATGGTGAACTAGTTCAACACTCAGCATTGAAAATCGCTGAGGCTGTTAAAGCAAGTTGTTAATCATTGCGTTAAAGCATGTCTTGAATGAAAAGGGCATCTTTTGCCCTTTTTTTGAGCGCTTAACGCATTGGCATTGATTTTTTACTAATTTTCCCTTGTCAGCGTTACTGGCTTTCGCTAGTATTGCTCCGCCTCCCGTTAGGAGGTCGCTAGCCTTGTTCATTATGATTTGTTCTTTTGAACGGCGCTGGCTCAACAATTCGGAACATAGGTGGAAAAAATGTTTTCAGTTCTACTTGTGATTTACCTGTTGGCAGCGCTTGGTGTGATTGGCCTTGTGTTGATTCAACAAGGTAAAGGCGCAGATATGGGAGCCTCGTTCGGTGCTGGTGCTTCAAACACAGTGTTTGGTGCTGGCGGCTCAGGTAATTTCTTAACCCGAACAACTGCTATTTTAGCAACCGTATTCTTTATCGTTAGCTTGTTACTTGGTCGTATGTCTACGCACCAGACTGAATCACA
Organism: Vibrio sp. 947; assembly: GCF_033339115.1. Classification (NCBI taxonomy): domain Bacteria; kingdom Pseudomonadati; phylum Pseudomonadota; class Gammaproteobacteria; order Vibrionales; family Vibrionaceae; genus Vibrio; species Vibrio sp. 947. Next base: position 188,892 of record NZ_JAWOTX010000005.1, read on the forward strand.
ATGGGTAGACCCAACGTTAGGTCAACCAGTTGTTGAACAAGTTAAGGACGCAGCGAGTGAAGTTCCTGCCCCTGCGGGTGATGAAATTCCTCAATAAGCTGTAAGGTTTTGATGCCGAGATGGTGAAATTGGTAGACACGCTAGCATGAGGTGCTAGTGCCTTAGGTGTGAGGGTTCGAGTCCCTCTCTCGGCACCATGTATTTACAAACTTGTAAATCACTTGTTTGCGAGTATAATGCTCAGCAAGTCGGACGCGGGGTGGAGCAGCTTGGTAGCTCGTCGGGCTCATAACCCGAAGGTCGTCGGTTCAAATCCGGCCCCCGCAACCAATCTCTTTCCTTAAAAGGAAATCGTAGATTGGCGAGTTTGCGTAGTGCTAACCACACTACGAGTTAAGAAAAGCAATTGTTGGCTATTCTTAACGTATCAGGGTCCAGCAGCATAAAACCCCGACTATCGGGGTTTTTTGTTATCTGAGCTTTTTGAAATAGCTCAGATACTGCTTGGTTTTTTGATTGGGCTCTGAGCCCTTTTTTTGTTTCTGGAGTGGTTAAATGACTGGTTTAGAAAGACAACTTACTGAAATGCTTGACGCGCCAGTAGCGGCATCAGGTTATGAGTTAGTTGGATTAGAATTCATTCGTGCAGGCGCGCACTCAACGTTACGTATCTACATTGACCATGAAAATGGTATTAACGTAGACGACTGTGCAGAAGTTAGCCACCAAGTTAGTGCAGTTTTAGACGTTGAAGATCCAATTTCTGTTGCTTACAGCCTAGAAGTGTCTTCTCCAGGTTTAGAAAGACCACTTTTTAAAGCAGCACATTACGAGCAATTTATTGGTCACGAGGTCAGCATCGTATTGAAAATGGCTGTAGCAAACCGTCGTAAGTGGAAAGGTATTATCCACGGTGTTGATGGCGAAACAGTGACAATTACTGTAGACGGTCAGCAAGAAGAGTTTGCTCTAAGTAACATTTCCAAAGCTAACCTGATCCCTAAATTTTAGTTCCCTAAAAAAGTTTAAGCTTAGAGGCTAAATACAATGAGTAAAGAAATTTTAGCGGTAGCAGAAGCGGTATCGAACGAAAAAGCGGTACCTCGTGAGCGTATCTTTGAGGCTCTTGAGATTGCTCTAGCAACTTCTACAAAGAAAAAATACGAAATCGAAATCGACGTACGTGTTGCCATTGACCGTAAAACCGGTGAGTTTGTCACTTACCGCCGTTGGTTAGTTGTTGATGACGTTGAGAACCCTACAAAAGAGATCTCACTAGAAGCAGCGCAATACGAAGATGACTCAATCGGGCTTGGCGACTACGTAGAAGACGAAATCGAATCTGTAACGTTTGACCGTATTACGACTCAAACTGCTAAACAAGTTATCGTTCAAAAAGTTCGTGAAGCTGAGCGCGCACAAATCGTTGAACAGTTCATCGACAATGAAGGTGATCTAATCACTGGTGTCGTGAAAAAAGTAAACCGTGACACAATCGTGCTTGATCTTGGTAATAACGCTGAAGCGGTAATCCTGCGTGATGACCAACTTCCTCGTGAAAACTTCCGTCCAGGCGACCGCGTACGTGGCCTTCTTTACAAAGTCGCGCCTGAAGCACGTGGTTTCCAATTGTTCATCACTCGTTCTAAGCCAGAAATGTTGGCAGAACTGTTCCGTGTTGAAGTGCCTGAAATCGCAGAAGATATTATCGAGCTTAAAGGCGCAGCACGTGATCCTGGTTCTCGCGCTAAGATCGCTGTCAAAACAAATGACAAACGTATCGACCCTGTAGGTGCGTGTGTTGGTATGCGTGGTGCACGTGTACAAGCTGTTTCTGGCGAACTTGGTGGGGAGCGTATCGATATCGTTCTTTGGGATGATAACCCAGCTCAATTCGTTATCAACGCAATGGCGCCAGCTGATGTTGCTTCTATCATCGTTGATGAGGATGCACACTCAATGGACATCGCAGTTGAAGCTGACAACCTAGCGCAAGCTATTGGTCGTAACGGTCAAAACGTGCGTCTAGCATCTCAACTAACCGGTTGGGAACTGAATGTTATGACAGTTGCTGATCTTCAGAAGAAACACGCTGAAGAATCACAAGCATCTATTGAAAACTTCATGAAGTACCTAGATATTGAAGAAGACTTCGCTCAACTTCTTGTTGAAGAAGGTTTCTCAACGCTAGAAGAAATCGCATACGTGCCAGTTAACGAGCTACTAGAAATCGATGGTTTGAATGAAGAACTAATCGAAGAGCTTCGTGGACGTGCAAAAGATGCACTAACGACGATCGCACTAGCACAAGAAGAGTCTTTTGAAGGTCTAGAACCAGCTGAGGACCTACTTGCACTTGAAGGTCTTGAGCGTGAGATGGCATTTAAATTGGCAGCGAAAGGTGTAGCGACACTGGAAGATCTTGCTGACCAAGGTATTGACGATTTAGAAGGTATCGAAGGCCTGACCGAAGAACGTGCAGGTGAGCTAATTATGGCCGCACGTAACATCTGTTGGTTCGGCGAAGAAGCATAATTTTCGGCAAGGAGGAAGCGGCATGACACAATTAACAGTTAAAGCACTGAGTGATGAGATTGGTACGCCAGTCGACCGCTTGATTGAACAACTTGCTGACGCTGGCATTAAAAAGGCGAGCTCTGACAATGTTACTGATGAAGAGAAGCAGAAGCTTCTCTCTCATTTAAAGAAAGAACACGGTGATAAATCAGGTGATTCAGAGCCGACTCGCCTTACGCTTCAGCGTAAAACTCGTAGTACACTTAGTGTGAACGCGGGTGGTGGTAAGAGTAAGAATGTTCAGGTTGAGGTGCGCAAAAAACGTACATACGTGAAGCGCAGCACAATTGAAGATGAAGCGAAACGTGAAGCTGAAGAAGCAGCACAACGTGAAGCAGAAGAAGCAGCAAAACGTGCAGCAGAAGAAGCTGCAAAACGTGAAGCTGAAGAAGCTGCGAAACGTGAAGCTGAAGAAGCTGCAAAACGTGAAGCGGAAGAAAAAGCGAAACGTGAAGCTGAAGAAAAAGCGAAGCGAGACGTAGATACGAATGCACAACGTAATGCTGAAGAAAAAGCAAAGCGTGATGCTGAAGAGAAAATTAAGCAAGAAGCAGCGCGAAAAGAGGCCGACGAGCTTAAACGTCGTCAGGAAGAAGAAGCTAAGCGTAAGGCTGAAGAGGAAAGTCAGCGCAAGCTTGAAGAAGCTCGCGAATTGGCTGAAAAGAATAAAGAGCGTTGGTCTGCTGCAGAAGAGAAAAAGGGTGATATGGAAGATACAGATTACCATGTAACGACTTCACAATACGCACGTGAAGCCGAAGATGAAGCAGATCGCAAAGTAGAAGGCGGTCGTCGTAAGAAGAAAAAAGCAGCTTCGGGTAAAGACGACCAAGCTCGCGGTGGCCGTAACAACCAACGTGGCGGTAGAGGTCGTAAGGGCAAACTTGCTAAGCCGACTTCAATGCAGCACGGGTTTGATAAGTCAGCAACGGTTGCTAAGCAAGACGTTGTAATTGGCGAAACGATCGTTCTATCAGAACTTGCTAACAAGATGTCGGTTAAAGCGACAGAAGTTATCAAAGTAATGATGAAGATGGGCGCTATGGCGACTATCAACCAAGTGATCGACCAAGAAACAGCACAACTTGTTGCTGAAGAAATGGGCCATAAAGTAGTTCTTCGTAAAGAGAACGAACTGGAAGAAGCGGTACTATCTGACCGTGACACTAACGCGGAAGCAGTTCCACGTGCTCCAGTTGTTACTATCATGGGTCACGTTGACCACGGTAAAACGTCAACACTTGACTACATCCGTCGCACACACGTTGCTTCTGGCGAAGCGGGTGGTATTACTCAGCACATTGGTGCGTACCACGTTGAAACAGACAACGGCATGATCACGTTCCTTGATACTCCTGGACACGCAGCGTTTACTGCAATGCGTGCTCGTGGTGCTCAAGCAACAGATATCGTTGTTCTTGTAGTTGCAGCAGACGATGGCGTAATGCCACAAACAGTAGAAGCGATTCAGCACGCGAAAGCGGCAGGCGTTCCTCTAATTGTTGCTGTGAACAAGATCGATAAAGAAGACGCGAACCCAGATAACGTTAAGAACGAGCTTGCTCAATACGACGTTATTCCTGAAGAGTGGGGCGGTGAGAACATGTTCGTTCACATCTCTGCTAAACAGGGTACAAACATCGATGGTCTTCTAGAAGCAATCCTTCTTCAGTCTGAAGTTCTTGAACTTACAGCTGTAGCTGAAGGCATGGCATCTGGTGTTGTTGTTGAATCTCGCCTAGATAAAGGTCGTGGTCCAGTTGCAACAGTACTTGTTCAATCAGGTACACTAAACAAAGGCGACATCGTTCTTTGTGGTCAAGAATACGGCCGTGTTCGTGCAATGCGTGATGAGCTAGGTAAAGAAATTACTTCGGCTGGCCCATCTATCCCTGTAGAGATCCTAGGTCTTTCAGGTGTACCATCTTCAGGTGATGAAGCAACAGTAGTTCGTGACGAGCGTAAAGCGCGTGAAGTAGCTAACTACCGTGCTGGTAAGTTCCGTGAAGTGAAACTTGCTCGTCAGCAGAAATCTAAACTAGAGAACATGTTCTCTAACATGACTGCTGGTGAAGTTGCTGAACTTAACGTTGTACTTAAAGCAGACGTTCAAGGTTCTGTAGAAGCAATCGCAGACTCACTAGTTAAGCTATCTACTGACGAAGTTAAAGTGAACATCGTTGGTTCTGGTGTAGGTGGTATTACGGAAACTGACGTAGTACTAGCGGAAGCTTCAAACGCAATCATCCTTGGCTTTAACGTTCGTGCAGATGCTTCTGCTCGCCGTGCTGTTGAAGCCGCAGCTGTTGACTTACGTTACTACTCAATCATTTACCAATTGATTGATGAAGTGAAACAAGCAATGGGCGGTATGCTTGCTCCAGAATTCAAGCAAGAGATCATTGGTCTTGCTGAAGTTCGTGACGTGTTTAAGTCACCGAAACTGGGCGCTATCGCTGGTTGTATGGTTACAGAAGGTGTGATCAAGCGTAACAACCCAATCCGTGTACTACGTGATAACGTTGTTATTTACGAAGGTGAACTAGAGTCACTACGTCGTTTCAAAGATGACGTTCAAGAAGTTAAGAATGGCTACGAATGTGGTATCGGCGTTAAGAACTACAATGATGTTCGCGTTGGTGACCAAATCGAAGTCTTCGAAATCGTTGAAATTAAACGTACTCTAGACTAATTGACTAAAATTACTAATATTGTCTTTGAAAGATAAGTAGTAATTGGTTGTTGAATACACCATGGGGGGCTGGCTTTGACCAACCCCCCATTCTTTCTATATAAGAGTAAAGATATGTCAAAAGAATTTAGCCGCACGCAGCGCGTTGCACAGCAGCTGCAAAAAGAACTAGCGATGATCCTTCAACGTGAAGTTCGTGACTCTCGCCTTGGCATGGTGACGATCTCAGACGTAGAAGTCTCTCGTGACCTAGCTTACGCAAAAGTATTTGTGACCTTCCTGTGTGTGGGTGAGCAAACACCAGAATCATGTCTAGCAGCGCTACGTGAGCACGAAGTGCACATTCGCATGATGTTAGGTAAGCGTATTCGTCTACGTTTAACGCCAGAAATCCGCTTCCACTATGACAATACGCTTGTTGAAGGTATGCGTATGTCTAACCTAGTGTCTGAAGTCGTTAGTTCAGACAAACAAAAGCAAAAAGATTCTGGTCGTGAGGACGAAGAATAATGGCTCGTCGTCGTAAAGGTCGTCCAATTAATGGCGTTATACTGTTGGACAAACCAACAGGTATCTCTTCCAATGATGCACTGCAAAAAGTAAAGCGAATCTACTTTGCCGAGAAAGCAGGCCACACTGGAGCCTTGGACCCATTAGCGACAGGCATGCTGCCAATTTGCTTGGGTGAAGCGACAAAATTTTCTCAGTTTCTTCTTGATTCTGATAAACGCTACCGCGTGATCGCAAAGCTGGGTGAACGTACCAATACGTCTGACTCGGATGGTGAAGTTGTAGAGACGCGTCCAGTCGATGTTACGTTAGACAAGCTAGAAGCGTGCATCGATCAGTTCCGTGGTGAATCTGATCAAGTGCCTTCCATGTTCTCTGCGTTGAAGTATCAAGGTAAACCCTTGTATGAATACGCTCGTAAAGGCATCGAAGTTCCGCGTGAATCTCGTAAGATCACGGTATATGAGATTGTTCTTCACCGTTTTGAAGGCGATGAAGTAGAGATGGAAGTGCACTGCTCTAAAGGTACCTATATTCGTACTATCGTTGATGATCTGGGCGAAATGTTAGGTTGTGGTGCGCACGTAACTATGCTTCGTCGTACTGGTGTTGCTAAATACCCTTACGAGAATATGGTAACACTTGAGCAACTAAATGAGTTGCTAGAGCAAGCTCACCGCGAGGAACGAGCGCCTCGAGAACTACTGGACCCACTGCTTTTGCCAATGGATACAGCGGTAGAAGACTTACCAGAAGTCAACTTGGTGCCTGAACTGGCGAATATGGTCCAACATGGGCAGCCCGTTCAAGTATTTGGTGCTCCGACTGAGGGCTCACTTCGCCTTACTATGGGTGAAGAACGCTTGTTTATTGGCGTTGGCGAAATGAACGAAGATGGCAAAATCGCTCCTAAGCGATTGGTCGTGTTCCGAGATGACGTTGCATCCAAGTAAATGATTGAAAATACCGACCTGAGTGTCGGTATTTTTATATTGCACGAGATAGGAAATTTCCCTATAATCCGCGCTTCGCGTAGCGGCTGAATCAGAGATTGGCTGCTACAACTTTAAACCTACTCTTATTAGGAGAGAATTATGTCTCTGAATGCAGAAACTAAAGCAGCAATCGTTGCAGAATACGCACAAGGCGAAGGCGACACTGGTTCACCAGAAGTTCAAGTAGCTCTACTTACAGCTTCTATCAACCACCTACAAGGTCACTTCAAAGCGCACAAAGGCGATCACCACAGCCGTCGTGGTCTTCTACGCATGGTTTCTCGTCGTCGTAAGCTTCTAGATTACCTAAAAGGTAAAAACCTAGCTCGCTACCAAGACCTAATCAAACGTCTAGGCCTACGTCGCTAATCAGCGACTGCATAGCAGTTTGTCTAAAAAGGGGCTTTATGCCCCTTTTTTGTTGCCTAAATTTAGCCAAATTAGACTTATGCCGTTATAATACTGGCGGCTAAACCTTGTAAGAGGTTTTCTCAAAAGCTCATAGCATTACAGTCAACCACGTCGACCAAAAGGTCGCGACTATTCAAAAGGAATTTCCGAGTTTCTTTTTACTAGTCGCGATTCGTAATGCCTTGAGTGTCAATTAACACATCTAAGATTTCTTTAAGCACTAAAGGAAGATTAGAAACAAGGAATAACAATGTTCGAAAAACCAGTTGTTAAAACGTTCCAGTACGGTAACCACACAGTTACTTTAGAAACTGGCGTTATTGCACGTCAAGCTACAGCAGCAGTTATGGTCACAATGGATGATACGTCTGTATTCGTATCTGTTGTAGGTAAAAAAGAAGCCGTTGCAGGTCAAGACTTCTTCCCACTAACGGTTAACTACCAAGAGCGTACTTACGCTGCGGGTAAAATCCCAGGCGGCTTCTTCAAACGTGAAGGTCGTCCTTCTGAAGGCGAAACGCTAACAGCTCGTCTAATCGACCGTCCAATCCGTCCGCTATTCCCAGACGCGTTTAAAAACGAAGTTCAGGTTATCGCGACAGTAATGTCTGTAAACCCAGATGTTCAGCCAGATATCGTTACAATGATCGGTACTTCTGCTGCTCTTGCTATCTCTGGCATTCCATTCAACGGCCCTATCGGTGCGGCGCGTGTTGGTCATATCGATGGTCAGCTTGTACTTAACCCTAGCCAAACTGAACTAGAAACTTCTAAGCTTGACCTTGTTGTTGCAGGTACAGAGTCAGCAGTACTGATGGTTGAGTCAGAAGCGGACAACCTAACTGAAGAAGAAATGCTAGCGGCGGTTGTTTATGGTCATGACCAACAACAAGTTGCTATTCAAGCTATCAACGAATTCAAAGCAGAAGTTGCAACTCCTGCTTGGGATTGGGTTGCTCCTGAAGAGAACACAGCGCTTAAAAATAAGATTGCTGATCTAGCAGAAGCTAAACTTGTTGAAGCTTACCAAATTACTGAGAAAATGGCTCGTTACGACCGCATCCATGAGATCGCTGCGGAAGTAAATGAAGTTCTTCTTGCTGAAGATCCTGAAGCAGATACAAAAGAAATCCACACTATCTTCCATGATCTAGAGAAGACAGTAGTACGTAGCCGTATTATTGCAGGTAACCCTCGTATCGATGGCCGTGAAAAAGACATGGTTCGTGCACTAGATGTACGTACTGGTGTTCTTCCTCGTACTCACGGTAGCGCGCTATTCACTCGAGGTGAAACTCAGGCGATCGTTACTGCAACGCTAGGTACTCAGCGTGATGCTCAAATCATCGATGAGCTAACTGGTGAGCGTAAAGATCACTTCCTACTGCACTACAACTTCCCTCCATACTGTGTAGGTGAAACTGGTTTTGTAGGTTCTCCTAAGCGTCGTGAAATCGGCCACGGTAAACTGGCAAAGCGTGGTATTGCTGCAGTAATGCCTTCTGTTGATGAGTTCCCATACACAGTACGTGTTGTATCGGAAATCACTGAATCTAACGGTTCATCTTCAATGGCTTCAGTATGTGGTACTTCTCTTGCGCTTATGGACGCAGGTGTACCAATCAAAGCATCTGTTGCTGGTATCGCAATGGGTCTTGTTAAAGAAGGTGACGATTTCGTTGTTCTTTCTGACATCCTTGGCGATGAAGACCACCTAGGTGACATGGACTTTAAAGTAGCAGGTACTAACACTGGTATCACTGCACTTCAAATGGACATCAAGATCGAAGGCATCACCAAAGAAATCATGCAAATTGCGCTTAACCAAGCTCAAGGCGCACGTAAGCACATCCTATCTGTAATGGATGAAGCAATCTCTGGTGCTCGTGAAGACATCTCTGAATTTGCTCCGCGTATTCACACGATGAAGATCAGCGCTGAGAAGATCAAAGACGTTATCGGTAAAGGTGGTGCAGTTATCCGTGCTCTAACTGAAGAGACTGGTACAACTATCGAAATCGAAGACGACGGTACTATCAAGATTGCGGCAACTGAAGGCACTGCTGCGAAAGAAGCTATCCGCCGTATCGAAGAGATCACTGCTGAAGTTGAAGTGGGCCGTATCTACACAGGTAAAGTTGCACGTCTAGCAGACTTCGGTGCATTCGTAACGGTTCTTCCAGGCAAAGATGGTCTTGTACACATTTCTCAAATCGCAGAAAAACGCGTAGAAAAAGTGTCTGACTACCTAGCTGAAGGTCAAGAAGTTCAAGTTAAAGTTCTTGAAATCGACCGCCAAGGCCGTGTACGTCTAAGCATGAAAGAAGCGGTAGAAAAGCCAGCTGAAGAAGCTGCTGCTGAAGCACCAACTGCTAAAGACGAGTAAGACAAAATGAGACTTTCCGCCTTTTATTAGATTAAGGGCCTGAAAGCATGTTATAAAAGGGGAGCATTTTCGCTCCCCTTTTTTGGTTTGTTTCGATGTATTAACCTCAAACGAGGTTATCGCCTATATTGCATTAAGAGAAACAAATCTTGAGCGGTCCAAACAGGAGTATCAATTAGTGAAATGGTTTCAAACCGCAATTTTATGTGTTGCTATCGCGCTGACCGGTTGTGCAAATACTTCTCAACAATCAGCACAAAAGTGGTTATATCCACCGATGGCGGTGCCACTTCAGCCTAGTGTTCAACAAGAAGTACAAATCGCGCGTCTCTCGCAGTTGCTACAACGTCCCGACCTTAGTGATGAAGTGCGCGCTAAAATGCATTATGAGCGCGGTAGCTACTACGACAGCGTTGGTTTGCGTGATCTTGCCCGTTTGGACTTTAACCAGTCTTTGCAGTTGAATCCTGCTCAGCCGGACATCTTCAATCTTTTGGGAGTATACTTTACCCAAGTAGGAGAGTTTGATGCGGCATATGAAGCGTTTGACTCGACCATAGAGTTGGCTCCTGATAATACCTATGCTGAGCGCAACCGTGCGATTGCACTGTATTATGGTGGCCGAATCGATCTCGCTTTAGAAGATATGACCAAGCATTATCAAGAAATGCCAACGGATCCTTTTCGTTCATTATGGCTGTACATCATCGAAGCTGAGCAAAATCCAGATCAAGCAAAAGCCAATCTTCAACAGCGTTATTTACGAGATCGTAGTGAAGAGTGGGGATGGGTTCTTGTTGCCATCATGCTACGAGACGTCTCGGACGAAGACGCGCTTAAAGCAATTATGGATGGAACGAGAGAGAACTATCGCCTAGCTGAACGATTGACGGAAACGTATTTCTACCTTGGAAAGCGTAATCAGCTTGAAGGTGATATCGCAAGTGCCATCTCACTTTATAAGCTCGCGATTTCGTTCAACGTTTACGATTATGTTGAGCATCGCTATTCTTTCTTGGAGTTGGCGCAAATTTACGATCAATTACAGCAAGATAGATTGGCCAAGTTAAAGGCTGCCAAGAAGCTGGAAATTGAATGATTTAGAGCCGCTCGATGAGAGCGGCTTTTTTTATGATTGAACTTGATGAGTGACTCATTTAAAATAGTTAGTCTTGCTAACTAAGTGGTGGTGGCTTTTATGGCATTAGAAGAAAGCTTGATTGATTTAGAGCGTTTTTGCGCCAAAGCTTGGCGTGTCTATGCCAAAGAAGATCCATTATCACATCTAAGCTTTAATGAGTTCGATTATTTGCGTGTGATTCAGGTTTACCCTGAGGGTGTGCGAATAACCGATCTTGCAGAAGAGCTGCAAGTGACTAAGCCTTCCGCATCGACAATGGTTGTGCGTTTGGAAAAAAAGGGTTTGGTGAAACGCATCGCATGTAATGAGGATGCTCGCGCTAAGCGTGTGTTGCTTACAGAAGAAGTCGCAGAAAAAATGTCTTTGGAGCAGGTAGTGTACAAAGATATCTCTGAACAAATGATGCAACAATTAAATCAGCAAGAAGCTGAGCAGTTACAAGCTTTACTGAATAAAGCATTGAGCAATAAGTCATTTTAAACTAAACCAAAGGTCTCAGCTGTATGGTTTAGTTTTTGTTGTTTCATCTTTCTTTTATTTAATTTAACCATTTAGTTAGTCTTGCTAATTAAATGGTTAGCTTTGCTAACTACTGGTGGCAGTCATGCAAAACTCAATTTATAGACAGTTTTGGAAATATACGATTCCAACCGTCGCAGCAATGCTCGTGAACGGTTTGTATCAAATAGTTGATGGCATTTTTATTGGCCGTTATGTTGGCGCTGACGGATTAGCTGGGATCAATGTTGCGTGGCCTATTATCGGTTCGATCCTCGGTATAGGAATGATGATTGGGGTGGGGACTGGTGCACTGACTTCGATCAAGCAAGGAGAGAATGATCATGAAGGCGCTAAGCGAATCCTAACGACCGGATTGACGTTGTTAGCGGCATTGATGCCGATCGTTGCTACAATATTGTTCTTGTTTTCGGATGAATTTATTCGCTGGCAAGGAGCGGAAGGGCGAGTGTTTGAACTTGCGCTGCAATATTTGCATATTCTGATTGTCGCGTGCGTATTCACGTTGGGTTCTATCGCGGTTCCGTTTCTGTTACGCAATGACGACAGCCCGAACTTAGCAACGATTTTGATGGTCATCGGTGCCGTTATTAACATTGTATTAGACTACGTATTTATTGCTTGGTTGGAGTGGGAGTTAACCGGAGCCGCTATTGCCACTGCACTTGCACAATTAGTGGTCACTGTGCTCGGTATTGGTTACTTCTTTACTTCAAAAGCAACATTACGCCTTAGTATCCGCGACTTCAAAGTTCAGGTTGATGCTGCACCAAAGATTATCATGATAGGTACATCAAGTTTCTTTATGTACGCCTACGGCTCTGTGATGGTGGCACTGCACAACGCGTTATTTTCTCAATACGGAAGTGCAATGTTGATCGGAGCGTACGCCATTTTGGGGTACATCGTGACGGTTTACTATCTGATAGCAGAAGGAATTGCGAATGGTATGCAGCCTTTAGTGAGCTTCAACCACGGTGCGCGTAATCAGGAGAACATTAGAAAGTTATTAAAGGTCGCGATGGGGACATCTGTGCTTGGCGGGGTGGCGTTCGTTGTTTTGATGAACCTTTTCCCGTACGAACTGGTTGCGGTGTTTAATAATGCAGACCAACAGTTGATTGATAGCACCGTAATCGGGATTCGTTTACACATGTTTGCGTTGTTCTTAGATGGTTTTTTAGTTGTGGCGGCCGCGTACTATCAATCAGTAAACAAAGGCAGCAAAGCTATGTTTGTAACACTAGGCAACATGCTGGTCCAGTTGCCATTCTTATTCATTATGCCGAAACTTTTCGGCGTGACAGGTATTTGGTTAGCTTTCCCATTGTCTAACATTGCATTGAGTTTGGTCGTGATCAGTATGTTGTGGCGAGATGTGAAAAAGCTGCTTAATGAGAGTTCTGTCGAACCAAGGGTGCAAGCCTGCTAACAAAAGCTAACAGATAAAAGCGAGGCTAGGCCTCGCTTTTATCTTTAAGGATTAAATGGTTTTTGCTTCTAAGCCCGCTAGTTGATGCCAATAGCCATTGCATTGGCGGCTTTCGAGCTTTTCAGGATTATCGCCGTATTCGTTTGAGCGAAAACGCTCTAACTCTGAAAAAGTGTCGATACCAAGAGGGCTTAACCGGACCACATCAACCAGCCCTTTCATACTTGGTAAGTCATTGATGAGGTTGTAGCAATACCCTGACTGTGTTTGAATGCCGTTAAGGTTAAAGACTTCTTGCCCTTCTTGGCTGCTGACCTGGATACCCGTAGGGTATTTGATACAGCAGGTTTCGCAATCGTCTTTCGCTCGGTTTTCAGCTCGGGCTGTGAAACAGCGAGCGGAATACGCTAAAGGCAAATAACCGTGGCTAAATACCTCAACTTCAAACTTGTTACGAATACCAAGCTCGTCACACTGAACTAAAGTATCGTTTAACCATTCGCGAGAGAGTTCGACAGGCATGCACCAACGCATCATACCTTGCTTCAAAAATAAGTTGAGCGTGTGTGCGTTATAAGTATTGATTGCAGGGCCAACGACGAAAGGCACTTTATGCTCTGATGCCAATTGAACAGCAGATACGTCATTTGCTTCAATCGCGAAGTCACCGTTGTCGATGTACTTCCTCATTATGTTTACTTCACTCGGAGCTTCTAGTAGTGCCATTGTTGATAGCACCACTTGCTTGCCAGATGCAGACAGCTCTTTTGCGATTTCAAGCCAATGCGAAGGCTTCATTTCTCGACGTTTTGAACATACGGTTTCCCCAAGATAGATGATGTCCGCGGAGCTTGATTTCGCTTGTTCATAAAACGCTTCGATGTCTTGTTTTGGCCAGAAGTACAACAGCGGGCCAAGCGCGTATTTCATTGAATTATCCATCTTAACCTCTACTGCCATTTGCGGTGATAAGCACCAAGTGTGGTCTGCGTACCCTCAGACACGTTTGCCAATGCGGCATCCCAAGCCGCTTCGACTTGGTAAGCTTCTGGGTTTGCTTGGTAACGGTCAATCGCGGCTCGCCATGTTCGAGTGACTTGTTCTACGTAAGCAGGGCTACGTTGGCGACCTTCAATTTTTACAGAAGCCACATTTGCAGCAAATAGTTCTGGCAGCATAGAGAGGGTGTTCAAACTGGTTGGTTCTTCCAGTGCGTGGTAGCGTTTTTTCTCGCCTTCGATTTCTGCTTCGAAACGACCTTTACACAAGGTAGGGTAGCCCGCATTTTCACCGGTGCTGTAGCGATCGATCAAAATGTCGTTAAGGCGGGATTCCAGACCATTTTCTGTTTCTTGCCAGCGAACGTACTTAGCTGGAGAGCATGCTCCCACAGTGTTTGGAGACTCGCCTGTCATGTAAGACGATAGGTAGCAGCGACCTTCAGACATGATGCAAAGGCTACCAAAAGCAAAGACTTCTAACTCGACATCGCTAGTGATGTTGCGCGAAAGCTGTTTGACCTGATGAATCGATAAAACGCGAGGTAGTACTACCCGTTTTACGTTGAAGTTTTGTTTGTAAAAATCAATGGCTGCGACGTTGGTCGCTGATGCTTGTACTGAAAGGTGTAGTTCCAGATCGGGATATTTGCGAGCCGCGTACTCCAGCACTGCAATGTCTGCAACAATCAGCGCGTCTACACCCAGCGCCGCTGCATTGTCTACTGCGTTCGTCCAGCGCTCGAAGCCATTGGGATGAGCGAAGGTATTCAACGCGACATGAATTTTTTTATTGCGGTCATGAACGTATTGCACCGCTTTTTCTAACTTTTTGCCGTTAAAGTTGAGGCCAGCAAAGTGACGGGCGTTGGTATCATCTTTGAAACCAATGTAGACGGCATCGGCACCGCAATCAATCGCAGTTTTTAACGCAGGCAGGTTACCCGCGGGACACAAGAGTTCCATATGCTCACAATCATTGAGAATAAAAAGGTGTCCGCATTTTATGAAGAATTATGAATAGCGAAATTGACCTAAGTTAGGTTTAGCTCAATAAAGTCGATATTTACCTCTTGCGAGTAAGGGTATCGGGTCTGGGTTAGTTCTTGTGACGACGATTCTGTACAAACAGCTCTTCAATTTCATGTTTTGGCTGTGGGCGATAAAAATGGAATCCTTGAATCGCATTACATTGAAGGTTAGAGAGCAAAGTAGCTTGCTGGTGGGTTTCCACCCCCTCGGCAACGACAGTTAAGTCGAGCGACTTACCCAGATTAATGATGTTTTCAATCACAGTGACTTGTTTCGGTAGTGTGTCGATATCATTAATAAAAGCGCGGTCGATTTTTAGCTCGTCAATAGGGAAACGCGCTAAGTAGGAAAGAGAAGAGTAGCCGGTACCAAAGTCATCGATAGAGAGAGCGAAGCCAAGCTTTTTAATCGCATTCAACATTTGCAGTGTATGTTCGCTATCACTCATCACGGCACTTTCGGTTAGCTCGAAGGTAATGCAGCTTGGATCAAGCTCGGTAGTGCGAAGCAACTTTTCCATAAAGTCGATCAGCTGTGGGTTGCCAAATTGCTCGGGAGAGAGGTTGATGGCGACACGGCCTGGCAGTATGCCCTGTTGTTTCCAACGTTTTACCGTATTGAAAACATCACGCATCACGACACGTCCAAGGTGTTCGATTAACCCAGCTCGCTCGGCGACAGGAATGAATGAGCCAGGACTAATGTACCCTTCGACTGGATGCTTCCAACGAACGAGCGCTTCTGCGCCGTTGATACTGAAGTCTCGCGCGTTAACCTTAGGTTGATACCACACTTCCAAACCGTTCTGCTGCAATGCTTTTTGCAATTCGATTTCAAGCCACAAACGCATACGCGCTTCTTTGTTCATTTGATCGTTAAATTTGATCAGACGATTTCTACCACGATCTTTGGCTTCATACATCGCAGTATCGGCATTTTGTAGTAGGATTCGCGCATCTTGTCCGTCTTCAGGGTATCGAACGCTACCAATTGAACAGGCAAGGCGTTTGCTGAAGTGGTGCAAGTCGAAAGGTTGGTTGATCAACGAGATAATGCGATCGGATAAAATTTCAGCCATGCGGGTATTTTCTGGCTCCGGCAGAATGACGCCAAACTCATCGCCACCCAAATGACCAATAATCGCTTGGTTTGGTAGTAACCGTTTAAGACGGGCCGATACCTCTTGAATCACTTTATCGCCAATATGGTGACCAAGTGAGTCATTAATGTTTTTGAAGTTATCGATATCCAAATAGAACACCAGAAGCGGTGTTTGCTTTTTGATCAGCTGTTCCAAACGTTTGGTGAAGCCAAAGCGGTTGTAGAGTTTGGTGAGCGAGTCAATGTGTATGTCTTCATTCGATGCAGAAGACAGGTTTTTGGGCGCATCATCAGCATCTTGGATTAGGATAATTTGAGATTCGCTACCTAATATCGCCGTGGAATCCGCGTGTAGCTGAACTTTCCGTTCAAAGCCGCATCTTGCGCTGGTTAAGCAGACAAAAGGTTTGTCAGAAATTAATGTACTCAATCGATGACTAAATACCTTTTTACTGTTTTCATCGATGAATAAACGACTTAGCTCTTCGCCCAACAATTCATGAGGAGAGTTAAGTCCGAGAAGGCGCGCTGATGCGGGGTTCGCAGAGATGACAATATCATCTTCGATAAGCAGTAAGCCGTCTGGTAGCAGTTGTGTTAACTTCGCAAACTTACTTTCGGACTCTTCTAAGGAGCGAACGAGTATCTGCTTTTCTGAAGTATCGACAGCGTGAAAAACAACAAAGCGAATGTCGTTACCTTCAAAAACTGGCGAAAGACTAAAGTGAAGACTGGTTTCAAGGTCGGTTTCATCGAGCGTGATTTCGGCTTCGACATGTGCCCCTTTGAACGCGCGCTGATAGTATGGTGCAAGCTTCTTATAAAACTGTTCACCCAGCACTTGGCAATCGTTTAAGCCGACGATTTCCTCATGACTTAAACCTGCGATATCGCAGTAACGGTCACTTACCATTCGATAATTGTGTTTTTTATCAAGAATGGCAAAAAAGAAAGGGCTATTTGAGGTTAGCGTGGCAAACCAATGTTTTAATTGCTGGGAAGGCATTAGGGTATTACCGATCTCCAATGAGCCAGATTATTCGTCCGTGTATAAAAAGCGACACCCTGATAAGCCTGCGGCGGTCTACCACCAAGCCAAAGTGTTACCTGCCATTAAAGGGCTCGCGGTTTTAGCTGTGCAGTCGACAATCACATGGATACGCTCAGATAACTATAACTTTGAAAATACGGTTGTAAAAGTGTTTATCCACCTGTTCGCATCAATAATACACGTAAGTTCAAAAAAAGAAGCGTTAGTGAGCAATAAACCACCAATCTAAAATAAGCACTTTATTGATACATAACAGTAATCTCATCGCCACGATTGCTTAATATAAGCAACCTAATGACAAAGTAACGGATAATGAACGTGTTAAACAAGATTCGCAGTCAACTAGTAAAGAACGCAGCTAATATTTTGCGTTCTCCAGTCCAGTTATTACCACAGCCAATTCAGCAAAAAGCGTTGCTGGAAGGGCTAAAAATGGTGTTTAAAGAAGCCTTGGAAGATGGTGACTTTGAGTTCCTTGAAGACAAGTGGTTAAAAGTTGCGATTAAAGACTTGAACTTAGCATGGCACATCAGCTATCAAGACGAAAAATTGGTGGTAGCTGAAAAACCAGTTCAGGAAGATGTGAGTTTTAGTGGTAATCTAAACGACCTAGTACTGATTGCTGGTCGTAAAGAAGACCCTGACACACTGTTCTTCCAACGTCGCCTTTCAATTGAAGGTGATACTGAGCTTGGCTTAGAAGTGAAAAACTTAATGGACAGTGTCGACTTAGAGCAGTTACCGAAAGCAATGCAAGTCGCTTTGAATCAATTGGCTGATTTTGTTCAGAAAGGAGTTCAAGCGCCTGCACAACCAACCGGAGTAGCGAATGCTTATTCGAACTGAAGCCCCAGCGGACATTCTTACCATTGACCGCTTATTGAAACACGCCTTCCCGACGGAAGCTGAAGCTGAGCTTGTGATGCGTTTGCGCGAAAACAGCAAATTCACGCTTTCCTTAGTCGCGTGTACAGATGAGGGAGAGGTGATAGGCCATGCTTTATTTAGCCCTGTGACCTTAAATGGTGAAGATTTGTCATGGCAAGGGCTAGCGCCATTAGCTGTTCATGAAGATTACCGTCGCCAAGGCATCGCTGCAGAGTTGATCAAAGAAGGTTTTGATTCACTGCGTGATTTTGGCTATCCAGTGTGTGTGGTGTTGGGCGATCCTGATTATTACGCGCGCCAGGGTTTTCAATCATGCGACGAGATGGGCTTTGAATGTGCTTGGGATGTCCCTAAAGGTGCATTTCGAATCGCAGAGTTGGTCGAAGGTCAATGTGCCGGACGCTCCGGACGTATAGACTATGCGCCAGAGTTCTCTGAGTTGTAAATGAAAGAAGCCCACGACTAAGTGGGCTTCTTTCTTATTCACTGAAAACTGAGATAGGGAGGTTAGGATGACTGGTTACTTTTCTTTTTGCCCCAGACCTCTATTTTCGCTTTTTTACTTACCCCTAGCAGGCTAAGTTTTGTGCTTCCCCAGCTACTGTAAGTCATTTCAATCCGTTTTAGCTTGGCTTCTTTTGTACCTGGAAGGCTCCAGGCACGAGTCGACAATCCGCTTGTTAGTACGCCCATAGAGGAAAGCTTTTTCTCACTACCATCTGTCATGACGACTTTTAAACCATTAATGTCTACCGTTCCTTGCACACATTTTAGTTTTATTTTACTGAAGCTTCGGTTTCGGAATAAGCTATTTGGTGTCACGGTATCTGTTTCTGTATGAAAGTTAACGGCTTTCGTTGCAATCAGCTCCCACTCGTCGCTGTTATTAGCAAAAACACTCATGCTGGTGGCGGCTACCAGTGTGCAAAGCAGTAGCGTATTTAAGAATTTCATAATGTACCTCATATGTCATACCCAATGTGTGGCCGTTGGCAAAACGCTATGTTCAGGAATATCCAAATCATCTCATTGTGTTCAGGTGTTCCTTGAAGTCCTTTAGGTATAATCGCGATAATTTGATAGGATTGCCCTCGTTCAAATAGGTGACGGAAAATGTCAATTAACGAGAAACAGTATTTACGTGAAATGGGGATCAGCACATGGGAGCTGGTACATCCTGAAAGACTGGAAGGCTATCAATCGCCATTATTGGATTTGCAAAGTTCATGTAAACTCCTATTGGTATCGCCAATATGTCCAGAAAACGAGACGGCATTGATGTTTGAGCGCGTATTAAAAAGCATTAAGCTCACGCTTGATGATGCGCTACACCTAGAGCCTGAGCGCTTATCCATGCTGGGTGAACATCAGCTAGAGTGGGTGTGGTTTGCAGGCTGTGAGGCTGATCAAAGCATCAAGGCAAAGCACCTGACCTCGCCACTATTACAAGATATTGATGGTAATAACGAACAGCGCCGCGCATTGTGGCAACAAATCTGTTCGTACTCTTAACGGAGCTAATGCGTGACAATTGAAATTACGCCGATGCGTGCAGAGCACCTCGACCAAGTTTGGCAAATCGAGCAGCAAGCACATTCTCACCCTTGGGCCGAATCTTTGGTTCGTGACTTATCCAGTCGCGGTGCTTGCCACCATGTGATGCTGGAAGGCTCTCAAGTGGTTGGTTACTTCTATGGACAGAATATTGTTGGAGAAGTGACACTATTAAATATTGCAGTAGCGCCTTCTCAACAGGGCAGAGGGCTAGGGCAAAAATTGCTGGACGCGTTTATTGAACACTGTGAACAAGCCAAAGCAGAGAGTGCTTGGTTAGAAGTGCGTGAAAGTAATCACCCAGCTATCCATATTTATGAGCAAGCAGGTTTTAATGAAGTGGACCGTCGTTACAACTATTACCCAGCTAAATCGGGAAATGGTAAGGAAGACGCCATTATCATGAGTTACTTATTTTTGAGTTAGTTTTAGGCCGTTACTAATTACCTCATCAACACTTATGCTTTAAATGCGTATCCGGATTCGAGGCTTTTGAATATGTAATAATAATTTTTTGAATTTTTACATCTCTTTGTGTGGAGCTGGCTTTCCCTTGTTAGTTGCAGGTAAAGGCTGGTGAGCCGAGTAAATTCAGTTCATATCTTTCCAGTTTGCTAGCACAGCGATAATAAGCGAGAATACCGCACAATATCGAATAGTAGATATGCTTGCCTATTTTGTGAGCATGAAAGTAATTTAGAAGATTAACTAATGTCAAATCCCCTTTTTTTAGGCGAAGTGTCTAAGCGCAGAACGTTCGCTATTATTTCTCACCCGGATGCGGGTAAAACCACCATTACTGAAAAAGTCCTTTTATTCGGAAACGCGATCCAAAAAGCAGGTACGGTTAAAGGTCGTGGTAACGCACAGCACGCAAAATCAGACTGGATGGAAATGGAAAAAGAACGTGGTATCTCGGTAACCACTTCTGTAATGCAGTTCCCTTACAATGACTGTCTGGTAAACCTACTTGATACGCCTGGACACGAAGACTTCTCGGAAGATACATACCGTACGTTAACGGCAGTAGACTCGTGTTTGATGGTTATCGATGCGGCGAAAGGTGTCGAGGATCGTACACGTAAGCTGATGGAAGTAACGCGTCTGCGTGACACGCCAATCGTAACCTTCATGAACAAACTTGACCGTGACGTTCGTGATCCAATGGAAGTATTGGACGAGGTAGAAAACGAGTTGGGCATGATGTGTGCGCCAATTACATGGCCAATCGGCTGTGGTAAAGAATTTAAAGGTGTGTACCACATTCACCGTGATGAAACGATTTTATACGAATCAGGTCACGGTCATGAGATTCAAGAAGTTCGAATCATCAAAGGTCTCGATAACCCAGAGCTTGATGAAAAAGTTGGTGCAGGCCTTGCGGAAAGTGTTCGAGAAGAGCTTGAGCTTGTTATGGGTGCTTGCCCTGAGTTTGATTTGGAAATGTTCCTAACCGGTGATCTAACGCCAGTTTACTTCGGTACTGCATTAGGTAACTTTGGTGTGGATCATATGCTAGACGGTCTAACTGAATGGGCTCCAGCGCCGAAAACTCGTCAAGCGGTTGAACGTGAAGTTGAAGCGACTGAAGAGAAGTTCTCTGGTTTCGTATTTAAGATCCAAGCGAATATGGACCCAAAACACCGCGACCGTATCGCATTCATGCGTATTGTATCGGGTACTTACACGCAAGGTATGAAGATGAACCACGTTCGTCTTGGCAAGCAAGTGAGTATCTCTGATGCAGTAACCTTTATGGCTGGTGACCGTGCACGTGCAGAACACGCTTACGCCGGAGACATCATTGGTCTACACAACCACGGCACTATTCAGATTGGTGATACCTTTACGCAAGGTGAATCACTGAAGTTCTCTGGTATTCCGAACTTCGCTCCGGAACTATTCCGTCGTATTCGCCTGAAAGATCCACTAAAGCAGAAGCAGCTTCTCAAAGGTTTGGTTCAGCTATCAGAAGAAGGTGCGGTACAGGTATTCCGTCCTCTACAGAACAACGATCTGATCGTTGGTGCCGTTGGTGTACTTCAGTTTGATGTTGTTGTGGCTCGTTTGAAGTCTGAGTATAACGTTGAAGCGATTTATGAAGGCATTAACGTTGCAACTGCGCGTTGGGTTGAGTGTGGTGATGCGAAGAAACTGGATGAGTTCCAACGCAAGAATCAAGCGAACTTAGCATTGGATGGTGGTGATAACCTAACGTATATCGCTCCAACAATGGTTAACTTAAACTTAGCGAAAGAGCGTTTCCCTGACGTTGATTTCCGTGCGACGCGCGAGCACTAATTTGCGCGGTTAGGGTAAGCCTTAACGCAAACTAGATTTTAAAACGCCCTTGGCTATAAACTTAGCCAAGGGCGTTTTTATATAAGGATAAGATATGAACTGGTTTAAACGTGGGCTAAAGCGTTACGACAATTGGTGTAAAGAAATGGGGTTAACCCCCGACCAGAAACGCAGTTGCGTCCCATATCGAAAAGACCCTGCCCACCAAACTGAAGAGAAGAGTGAAGCCCAACGATCTCCTGATTTTCTGCCCGCAGATACAGATAAAAAGCGTCAAGATGAAGCTCTTTGATACGCACTGCCACTTTGATTTTGATGTGTTTCAAGATGACTTTGCGCATCAACTTGAGCTTGCTCAAACGCAAGGCGTCGCAAGAATTTTGATTCCTTCCGTCGGTCCGCAAAACTGGGCTCGTATTCAAACTTTGGCAGAGCAACATGCCAATTTGTATTATGCGCTCGGCTTTCATCCGTATTTTCTTGAAGATAACGTTGAGCAGCACCTTACAGAGCTAGAAGGCTATCTAAATCAAAAAGGGCAGCAGTGCGTGGCAATAGGAGAGTGTGGTTTAGATTTTGCCATTGATGTTGATCCACAGTTGCAAGAAAAGATACTTGAAGTTCAATTTGAGCTGGCTAGACGCTTCGAACTCCCAGTTATTTTACATAGCCGAAAAGCGCACAATCGCCTCATTCAAATGGTGAAAGCGGCGAATCTCCCTAGAGGTGGTGTGCTACACGCTTTTTCTGGGAGTTATCAGCAAGCCATGGAGTGGGTCAAATTAGGTTTTTTTATCGGTGTAGGAGGAACGATTACCTACCCAAGAGCCAAGAAAACACGCGACGCAATTCAAAAATTACCACTCGAAAACCTAGTAATCGAAACAGACGCACCAGATATGCCTATACTTGGATATCAAGGGGAGTCAAATCACCCAGCCAAACTCATTCACGTCTTTAATGAGCTCGTAGAGTTGCATAACGGCCGAAAGCAATCGATTGCCTCTCAACTGTGGAAAAATAGCAATTTTGCTTTCTCGATATGTGAATAAAATCTAAAGATGTGGTTTGAAATCGAAAACGTTTTCCTGCTTATTGTGAATTAACTCACAAAGCTGGTTGAATCAATCATGAATCTTATAGGAAAGTGTGAGGCTGGCATTACTTTAATTGATTCTGCATGAGTATAATTGCCCCCGCTTTATAGCTCCATTTTGTAACACGCCAATAAATAACTTATAAGGAAGTCATAAACTATGAGCCTGTTTATGAGCCTAATCGGTATGGTAGTGCTTCTTGCGATTGCAGTGGCATTTTCTAACAACCGAAAAGCTATCAACTTTAGAACTGTGGGTGGCGCATTCGCTATCCAATTCGCATTAGGTGCATTTGTTCTGTATGTACCTTGGGGCCGTGATCTACTAAACGGTTTCTCTTCAGGTGTTTCTAACGTTATCAACTACGGTAACGATGGTTCATCATTCCTGTTCGGTGGTCTTGTTTCTGACAAGATGTTCGAAGTATTCGGCGGCGGCGGTTTCATCTTCGCATTCCGTGTTCTTCCTACACTGATCTTCTTCTCTGCACTGATTTCAGTTCTTTACTACATTGGCGTTATGCAATGGGTTATCAAGATTCTTGGTGGCGCACTACAAAAAGCGCTAGGCACTTCGCGTGCGGAATCAATGTCAGCAGCAGCTAACATTTTCGTAGGTCAAACTGAGGCACCTCTAGTTGTTCGTCCATTCGTTCCAAAAATGACTCAATCAGAGCTATTCGCGGTAATGTGTGGTGGTCTAGCTTCTGTTGCTGGTGGTGTACTAGCTGGTTACGCATCTATGGGTGTTCCACTAGAGTACCTAGTTGCGGCATCATTCATGGCAGCACCAGGTGGTCTACTGTTCGCTAAAATCCTTCACCCTGAGACTGACCAGCCTCACGAAAGTATCGAAGAAGCGATGGACGGCGGTGACGACAAACCAGTTAACGTAATCGACGCAGCTGCGGGCGGTGCGGCTTCTGGTCTACAACTTGCGCTTAACGTAGGTGCAATGCTAATCGCATTCGTTGGTCTAATCGCGCTAATCAACGGTATGCTAGGTGGCATCGGTGGTTGGTTCGGCATGCCAGAACTAACACTAGAGCTAATTCTAGGTTACGCGTTCTCTCCACTAGCATTCCTAATCGGTGTTCCATGGGCAGAAGCTGTAACAGCTGGTTCATTCATCGGTCAGAAAATCGTAGTGAACGAATTCGTTGCTTACTTGAACTTCACACCATACCTAGGTGAAAACGCTCAAGTAATCGCGGCAACTGGTGAAGTAATGTCTGAGAAGACAACAGCTATCATCTCATTCGCACTATGTGGTTTCGCGAACCTTTCTTCTATCGCGATTCTACTTGGTGGTCTAGGTAGCCTTGCACCAAACCGTCGTAGTGACATCGCTCGCATGGGTGTTAAAGCAGTTCTTGCAGGTACGTTGTCTAACCTTATGGCAGCGACAATTGCAGGCTTCTGCTTAAGCCTTGCAGCACTATAATTAGAATCGGTTCTTAATATATAGACGCCGTTTTACATCATGCCCTGTAGCAAGAGATTGCTGCGGGGCATTTTTCGTTTTTCGGGCTCCAAAATTTCATCGGGTGTTTGCCTTAGTCGAGGTATTACGCAGTCAATGGAATAGGGGCTAGGAAATTTTGAGATACAAACCGTTTGCGCTCTATTTGGTGCTACAGTTTTGCGGTGAAACTCTATAATGTATTAATCACAGGGTAGTGGTTAAGCTTGATTCTTAATCACGTAATGAATATTACATAATCGATGGGCAAATGAATTGCCCTGCAATATTAGATCTAATAGGCGTTTTGCTTTGTGATGTGATATTAAAGACACCGCAATCATAGATTGTTGTGCCATAGGCCAAACTGGTACTGTGCGGTGACAAGGATAGCAATTGGCATATGATAAATTTTCGCTGTATATGCCGAGTCTTCAGGGAACCAAGTCCGTTCATTAATAGACTGTTTAGCCATTTACTCACATTGTCTCGACTTGTTGATTATAGTTAAAGACGTGATGTAAGGCTGAGTAGTGAATTTTTTGAATATTGATCGGAGATAGAAATGAGCGATTTAAAAGCAGCAGCGCTACGTGCACTTAAACTTATGGACCTAACTACGTTGAATGACGATGACACTGATGCAAAAGTGATCTCACTATGTCATGACGCGAAAACAGCAGTAGGCAACACAGCTGCAATTTGTATTTACCCTCGCTTTATTCCTATTGCTAAGAAGACACTTCGTGAGCAAGGTACGCCAGAGGTTCGTATTGCAACAGTAACGAACTTCCCACATGGTAACGACGACATTGAAATCGCAGTTGCTGAAACAAAAGCGGCGGTTGCTTACGGTGCAGACGAAGTTGACGTAGTTTTTCCTTACCGCGCGCTAATGGCGGGTGATGAGAAAGTAGGCTTCGAACTAGTTAAGCAATGTAAAGAAGCTTGTGGTGACATTCTTCTTAAAGTGATCATCGAAACAGGTGAACTAAAAGAAGAAGCACTAATCAAGAAAGCATCTCAAATCTGTATTGAAGCAGGTGCTGACTTCATTAAAACTTCAACTGGTAAAGTGCCAGTAAACGCAACACCAGAATACGCTCGCATGATGCTTGAAGTTATTCGCGACATGGGTGTTGCAGAAACTGTTGGTTTCAAACCAGCAGGTGGTGTGCGCACTGCTGAAGACGCAGCTGCATACCTAGCAATGGCTGACGAAATCCTAGGTGACAACTGGGTTGATGCTCGTCACTACCGTTTTGGTGCGTCTAGCCTGCTAACCAACCTACTAAATACATTAGAAGTATCGGACGACGTCGCTGATCCAACAGCGTACTAATTCCAATAATACGTCTGAACGGTAGCACCTAAACGGGTGCTACCAAACCTCTTCTATCCTACTACAACCATGGCTCAAAAGAGCTTGGGAGGCACTAATGTATTTACCACAAGAAATCATTCGTAAAAAACGTGACGGCGAAGTCCTAACCGCCGATGAAATCAACTTCTTTATTCAAGGCGTAGCGAACAACACGGTATCTGAAGGTCAGATTGCGGCGTTTGCTATGACGATTTTCTTTAATGAAATGACCATGGATGAGCGCATCGCCTTAACGTGTGCAATGCGTGATTCGGGCATGGTTATCGACTGGAGCCACATGAATTTCGGTGGTCCAATTGTCGACAAACACTCAACCGGTGGTGTGGGTGACGTAACTTCTTTAATGCTTGGCCCAATGGTGGCAGCGTGTGGCGGTTTCGTACCTATGATCTCTGGCCGCGGTCTTGGTCATACAGGCGGTACGCTGGATAAACTTGAATCTATCCCTGGTTACAACATTACGCCGAGCAACGATGTTTTTGGTCAAGTAACCAAAGACGCTGGTGTGGCGATCATCGGTCAAACTGGTGACCTTGCTCCTGCGGATAAGCGTGTTTACGCGACTCGTGATATTACCGCAACGGTAGACAATATCTCCCTGATTACGGCGTCGATCCTTTCTAAGAAACTGGCGGCGGGTCTGGAATCGCTAGTGATGGACGTAAAAGTGGGTTCAGGTGCATTTATGCCAACTTACGAAGCGTCTGAAGAGCTAGCAAAATCAATCGTTGCGGTAGCAAACGGTGCTGGCACTAAGACTACGGCAATTCTTACGGACATGAATCAAGTATTGGCGTCTTCAGCGGGTAACGCGGTAGAAGTTCGTGAAGCGGTTCGTTTCTTAACAGGTGAATACCGTAACCCTCGTCTACTTGAAGTGACCATGGCTTCATGTGCTGAAATGTTAGTACTTGGCAAGCTTGCTGAGAACACAGAAGACGCACGCGCAAAACTGATGGAAGTGCTGGATAACGGCAAAGCAGCTGAGTGCTTCGGCAAGATGGTTGCTGGCTTAGGCGGCCCTGCGGACTTCGTAGAAAACTACGACAACTACTTAGAAAAAGCAGAAATCATCAAGCCAGTTTACGCAACAGAAACGGGCATTGTCTCTGCAATGGATACACGTGCTATCGGCATGGCTGTGGTTGCTATGGGTGGTGGTCGTCGAGTCGCTACTGATGAAATCGACTACGCAGTTGGTTTCGACGAGTTCATCCGCCTAGGTGAGGTCGCAGACAGTGATAAACCTCTTGCGGTCATCCACGCTCGCACTGAAGAGCAATGGGAAGAAGCGGCAAAAGCACTGCGCAGTGCAATCAAAGTAGGTGGTGAATACACACCAACTCCAGAGGTTTACCGCCAAATTCGTGCAGAAGATATCTAATAGAACAAGTAATTACACAAGGCCTACTCAACCATAATAAAAAGCCGAGTGGGCCTAAGGAACGAGCAATGAAAAGAGCATTTATTTTAGTACTAGACTCATTCGGTATCGGTGCAACTGCCGACGCTAAAGAATTTGGTGATGTAGGTTCAGACACACTAGGTCACATCGCTGACCAATGTGAAAAAGGCTTAGCAGATAACGACAATCGCCAAGGTGCACTTCGCCTTCCAAATCTATCGAAACTTGGTTTGGCAATGGCGCATAAAGAATCGACAGGTCGCTTCGCACCTGGACTAGACGCAGACGCTGAAATCATTGGTGCATACGGTCATGCAGCAGAGCTTTCTTCAGGTAAAGACACGCCGTCTGGTCACTGGGAAATCGCAGGTGTTCCTGTTCTGTTTGACTGGGGTTACTTCACTGACAAAGCAAACAGCTTCCCGAAAGAATTGACTGACCGCATTCTTGAGCGTGCGGGGCTTGACGGTTTCCTAGGTAACTGTCACGCGTCTGGTACTCAAGTTCTTGACGATCTTGGTGAAGAGCACATGAAGACTGGCAAACCAATCTTCTACACGTCTGCTGACTCTGTATTCCAAATCGCATGTCACGAAGAGACTTTCGGTCTAGACCGTCTACTAGAGCTTTGCCAAATCGCACGTGAAGAGCTAGAAGATTACAACATTGGTCGTGTTATCGCGCGCCCATTCGTTGGTGCTGGTAAAGGTCAATTTGAGCGTACAGGTAATCGTCGTGATCTTTCTGTAGAGCCACCATCAGCAACGGTTCTTCAGAAGCTCGTTGATGAGAAGCAAGGCAACGTGGTTTCTATTGGTAAGATTGCTGATATCTACGCAAACTGCGGCATCACTAAGAAAGTGAAAGCGACAGGTATCCCTGCATTGTTCGAAGCAACGCTAGAGCAAATCAAAGAAGCGGGCGACAACACGATCGTATTCACTAACTTTGTAGACTTCGACTCAGCTTACGGTCACCGTCGTGACGTAGCGGGTTACGCAGCGGCACTTGAGTACTTCGATGGTCGTATCAACGAAGTGCTAGAGATTATGGAAGAAGACGATGTGCTTATCCTAACGGCAGACCACGGCTGTGACCCAACATGGCCAGGCACTGACCATACTCGTGAGCACATCCCAGTATTGGTTTATGGTCAAAAAGTACCAGCTGGTTCTCTTGGCCGCCGCGAAACATTCGCAGATATCGGTCAAACATTGGCAAGTTACTTCGGTACTTCTCCAATGGATTACGGTAAGAACTTCCTATAATTAGTTAGGTTTTTGAAAACTAGGAGCTCGATTGCTCCTAGTTTTATGTTTGCAGTATGTAAATGCTGCTTGTCGGAAATGAGAATACTCTGGCTTATATCGCCTTAAGCGCGGAGCGCTAGAGAAAGGTTAAGGAAAAGAAAATGGCAACTCCACATATCAATGCTGAAATGGGTGCATTTGCAGACGTCGTACTGATGCCTGGTGATCCACTACGTGCAAAATACATCGCAGAGACTTTCCTTGAAGATGTCGTTCAAGTGTGTGACGTTCGTAATATGTTTGGTTACACAGGCACATACAAAGGCCGTAAGATCTCGGTAATGGGCCACGGTATGGGTATCCCATCATGCTCGATTTACGCGACTGAACTAATCAAAGACTTCGGCGTGAAGAAAATCATCCGTGTTGGCAGCTGTGGCGCAGTGAATGAAGACATCAAAGTGCGTGATGTTGTGATCGGCATGGGTGCATGTACTGACTCTAAAGTGAACCGTATCCGCTTTAAAGGTCATGACTTCGCGGCAATCGCAGACTACAACATGGTTCGTGCGGCAGAAGACGCTGCAAAAGCTCGCGGTATTGACGTTAAAGTTGGTAACCTATTCTCAGCAGAGCTTTTCTACACGCCAGATCCAGAAATGTTCGATGTAATGGACAAGTACGGCATTGTTGGTGTTGAAATGGAAGCGGCTGGTATTTACGGTGTTGCGGCAGAATACGGTGCAAAAGCTCTGACAATCTGTACGGTTTCTGATCATATCAAGACTGGCGAACAGACTACATCTGACGAGCGTCAAACGACATTCAACGACATGATGCTAATCGCACTAGATTCAGTATTGCTTGGTGACGAAGAGTAAGCGACGAAGAGTCATTCTATTTTTCGCTCTCAAGAGCTAAAAAAATAGCCCGCACATTGCGGGCTGTTTTTATATGAGTTGTTAGCGCTACCTAGTTACTTGGTTAGCAGCAGGTTTGGCGCTTTTTTACGACGTATCGGTTGTCGACGTAAAATCAAGATGAACAACATACCACAGACAAAGCTCATTAAGACCATCATGTACATATAACGATCGCTCTTGCGATAGTGGTGGTCTGAAATTGCCGTCACCCGGCCCGTCTCAAAGGTCACGCGAACAAAACCGATAAGCGCACCATCTGCAAAAACTGGTTCAACCAACTGCTGGCGACCAATGGAAGCTGTTGCCAAAGGCGTATCCAGGCCAAGAACTTCGCGTACCGATAATGCCTCTTCACTAGACGCTAAACGTACACCCTGTGCATCGTAGATTGTTGCATCAAACACTAAACGGTCTTGTGCTAGCTGGTTTGTTAGCTGAAGTAATCGTTCTTGATCTTTAGTTAAAATCATCTCACTGGCAGAAAGAGACGCCTGTGAAATCAAAACTTTGGTGAGTGTTTCAAGCTGTTGTGCTTGAATTTTCTCATTACCCTTACTGATCACAACACTGTTTTTTATTGTGATAAACAACATCACACACAGTAGGATTAGTGCCAGAATTCTTAGGGCATTCCTTACTGAGAACAAAGATTCACTCATGCTCTTTACTCATCCATTTAAAATAAAACAAAGACTTGCCTTTTTAGTTTGTTGAGGTAACGTTTTAGCAAAGTCATAAGGGATTATATACATGGACGCGTCAAAAAGCTTGCCTATCAGAAAACATACGACACTTTTAAAACGATTACCCGAGACTCGATTTGCCTCCCAATTAGATAAAGCAAAAGCAAACTGGATCGTATTTGCTGAGTACCTTTCGCCAAGTCACTTCGAAGACATTGATTTCTTCACCGGCTTTTACAACCCGATACTAGAAACGTGGAAAGTTGGCCAATATGAAGTAGCCTTGATGGCCGGAGAGTTGACTCCTCAACATGAAACGATCTTACAAAGTCTCAACCTAGATTACGCCTCGCTTAATGAAGTGCCCGATCTATCAACCCAAGGGTTGATTGTATTTGATATGGATTCAACGGCGATCCAGATAGAGTGTATTGATGAAATCGCGAAACTGGCAGGAGTAGGGGATGAGGTAGCTGAAGTCACTGAACGTGCCATGCAAGGTGAGCTGGATTTTGAGCAAAGTTTACGTCAGCGAGTTGGTAAGCTCAAAGGTGCCGATGAATCAATTCTTGAACAAGTTCGTTCCCAGTTACCATTCATGCCGGACTTTGAAGCGCTAATTGCGACGTTGAAAGCCTTGGGCTGGAAAACAGCGATTGCCTCCGGTGGTTTTACTTACTTCTCTGATTACATCAAAGATAAAGTCGACTTAGACTTTGCTCGCTCCAATCAATTAGAAATTATTGACGGCAAACTCACGGGTAAAGTACTTGGCGATGTGGTAACGGCGCAGATGAAGTCTGACATTCTAGTGGAACTGGCGGATGAATATGAAATTGAGCAGCACAACACGGTTGCTGTCGGTGATGGCGCTAATGATCTTGTGATGATGTCGGTGGCAGGATTAGGGATTGCGTATCACGCAAAACCAAAAGTGGAAGCTCAAGCGCAATCAGCGATTCGCTTTGCAGGGGTGGGCGGTGTGCTCTGTATTTTATCTGGAGCATTGGTGAAGCAGCAAAAGGTCAGCTGGAAAGCTAAACCTTAACCATCCATTCAAAAACACCGCCAGAAAGGCGGTGTTTTTTTCAATTTGGTATGACTTTGAATTTACTCGGTTAACTCCAATCTAATTACTACCTCTTCAGTAATGTCTTCAAATTCACTGTAACCAACGAGCGCCGTCAACTCTTTTTCTAACTTGCTTGCTTGATGTACACCAAATTGGGTTAAGTCACTTAAATCTTGTTGCAGTAATGATGTCATCGGATCGAAAATTGGCGCAGTAGAAAGGCGAATCACGTAAAAGTCACCCATCATTCGCGCTTTCTTTATAAATTGAATCCGCTCTTTTACGCTGTTGAACTCTTGATGAAGCTTTGACTCAATGCCTGTAATTTTATTGCCTACTTTTGCGGCGCTTATGTAGATATCCTGATGTCTGGCTTGAGCACCTTCTACACGTTTTATTGGCTCTGCGATTAATGTGCTTGTCCGGCCTTTAAAGATAGGTTCAAGTGACAACAGTTGGTCATGCCCAAGACGGGCAAAAAGTTCAATGTGTTTAGGTAGCGGCAAGTTCACCCCGATAACGGGGGTTTTTATTGAAGATGACGTACTCTTACTGATAAAAATGGGCGTGCTCAGCGTACGCGAGAGCAACATGCAGTGCAGCCTTTCAAGTAGAGCATTACTTGGTAGCGTCTCTTTTTGCGGGATTAGCTTGTCTTGATTGTGCTCGATAATGCTGTTGAAAAAAGCGATTACCTTCATGGTTTGGCTGCTTTCATCAATAACTAACTGCACGCTACAACCATCTGGGCTTACACGAATTACTCGGTATGGTACCGACATTAACGGCAATTTTTTATCGTAGAGTTGTAATTCTCGAAAGTTGATTCTTACCTCTTGCCCAGAACGTAACATCGTGGGCTCACTTAGCCTAATTCCGAGTCCTCGTTTGGAAAGGTCAACAGTACAGCCGCCTGTTTTAGTTTGTCCTGAGTACAACTCTAAAGGTGTTTTAAAACGATAACGAGGCTCTTTACGACGAGACTTTGCATCAAAATAAATGCCCTTTGGATTGCCAATAACTCTTCTCGGATGGCGAAACGCGTTTAACGTATTAGCGGGTAAGCGCGGCTTTTCAGTTAGCAGGTAATCCTGCCCTGACTTTTCGTCAGCAATTTCTTGCAAAATACCAATATGAGTCAGTGATTGAGACGTTTCTGCCAACTCTGGAGAGAATGCTGCTAGGTCTTCCTGTTCTTGCTCTGATAGTTCAAAGATTGAAATTCTAAAGGCGCGCCAACTCTCTCGTTTGCCACCTAAATGCCAAAATAGCTGGCGCTGTTCGCGAGTTGCTTCAGGGCGAAACATCGAATAGAAATAGGTTCGATTCTCGTGCTCGTGAGTAAATGAATAAAGGACATTGGTTGTTCCTTTCACACCAGGCTTAATGAGTGACGCGATGCGTTGCTCGTTGAATAAGGAACCAAACATTTGCTGGTTTCTCTCATCGTGCCAGTATTGCCAAAGCTTTTGATTGTTTGGCGTTAACATTGCTAATTTTAGGTCACTACCATCAAAGAATAGAGGCAAGCTGCTGGTGTGCTTTAGTGCGATGTGCTCATAACCGCGAGTTCGAGCTCGAATAATCTTGTCTTGATTGTCGTGACGAGCCCTTTTAGCAGCACTGTTGAGCGCTTCATCTATCACTCTGGTGACGACATTGGTATCAGTTAAGCGTATGGTTCTGAGGTATCGAACTGAGTCATTTTCGTAACAGTCATCAACCGCGAGTATGCGGTATGCAAGCGGTTTCTCTATACCTGCAACGTTAGATTTGCTGGCAAATTCAGTAAACGTGACCTGAATAATTTCCCCAAGGTTATATTTAAATGCGCTAGGGACTTTGAACTTTGCGCCAGAGCTAGATAAATCAATACTTAATCCATGAAGAAGCTGTCCTTTAGAACGGCAAATTTCAACTTGAGATTGGACTTTCAAGCGTTTTTCTTGGCGCTTTAAATCGTAGCCTAGGTGAACGGGTTCTGCTAAGAACGGGCTTTTAGGATCCGTTAACGATTGCGTTTTTTGCTGAGTAAGGCGCTTGCTCATTACGCGAAAGTTATTTCGCGTGTTGACCAATGCTTCCCACATTCCTTCCGTGTAGCAGCCAAACTTTTTGATGTTTTTATGGTAAGCGTTGAAAGCAACATCATCCAACCAATGTGGAATACCATCCAAAATATACTCGCGACATTCGCCTTGAACGCGACCTCGCAAATCAATACTTTTTTTGCATGGAGCCATTAAGCGGTTAAGTTCCATTTTAACCAAAATTTTGGCCGAAGGCGGCTCTTCCTCGGTCAGTTGGCCAAGGACAAAGTCAAAGTCATTCGTACCGTAAACGGGAATGAGTCGTTCTGCGAGCGAGAGAATTTCAGATTGCTGCATTATTTCTGTTAGAGTATGTCGTTACTTTAAATTGTATCGGCTAAGCGAAGTAATACTTAAGTATATCAATAGTTCATTTCAGTTCAGGTCTGACTTGGCTGTGCTTAGTCACATTTGTAGAAAAAATTGAGGCATCATGGCGAAAGCAAAACGAGCGTATGTTTGTAATGATTGTGGCGCGGACTTTCCCCGTTGGCAGGGGCAGTGTAACGCATGTGGTGCATGGAATACGATAACAGAAGTACGTATCGCTGCATCGCCAACCGTTGCTCGCAACGAACGCTTAAGTGGCTACGCTGGTTCCGCAACAGAAGCAACGGTTCAAACGCTATCCGAAATTGATCTGCAAGAAGTACCTCGCTTCACCAGTGGGTTTAAAGAGCTTGACCGCGTATTGGGTGGTGGTGTTGTGCCAGGTGCCGCAATTTTGATTGGTGGTAACCCTGGCGCTGGTAAATCAACCCTTCTGTTGCAAACCATGTGTAGTTTATCTGCGCAAATGCCAACGCTTTACGTAACCGGTGAAGAGTCGTTACAGCAGGTGGCAATGCGTGCTTCCCGATTAGGCTTGCCGAAAGATCATTTAAAAATGCTATCGGAAACGAACGTCGACAAAATTTGCCAAATCGCCGAAAAAGAGCAGCCTCGTATAATGGTAATAGACTCGATTCAGGTGATGCACGTTTCTGATGTTCAATCGTCGCCTGGCAGTGTTGCTCAGGTACGTGAATCTGCGACGGCTCTGACACGATACGCAAAACAGAATAATGTTGCGGTATTTATTGTTGGTCATGTAACAAAAGATGGTACCCTTGCGGGCCCCAAAGTTCTTGAACACATTATCGACTGTTCGGTACTACTCGATGGTGGAACGGATAGCCGATTCCGCACTTTGCGTAGTCATAAAAACCGTTTTGGCGCTGTGAATGAGCTTGGTGTCTTTGCAATGACAGGCCAAGGGTTGAAGGAAGTGAGTAACCCATCAGCAATCTTCCTTTCTCGTGGTGAAGAAGAAACATCAGGCTCTTCAGTCATGGTGGTTTGGGAAGGCACGCGCCCTCTACTAGTAGAGATTCAAGCGCTGGTGGATTACTCGCAGTTAGCCAACCCTCGTCGTGTTGCGGTCGGCTTGGAGCAGAACCGCCTATCACTTTTGCTCGCTGTGTTGCATAAGCATGGTGGCTTACAAATGGCAGACCAAGATGTCTTTGTTAATGTGGTTGGCGGTGTTAAGGTGACGGAGACAAGCGCTGATCTTGCTTTAGTTATGGCGCTTTTATCGAGTTTTCGTGACCGTCCACTCCCTAAAGATGTGGTGATTTTTGGTGAGGTAGGGCTTGCGGGCGAAATCCGTCCAGTGCCAAGTGGGCAAGAGCGTTTGAATGAAGCGTTCAAACATGGTTTCAAGAAAGCCATCGTGCCAGCAGCCAACATGCCGAAAGGTGGCATCCCTGGCATGCAAATTCACGGCGTTAAGAAATTGTCGGAAGCTATAGAGGCTTTTGACGAGCTGTAATGCTCATAAGAATGGTATTTGTGCAATCACAAACTGTTCTATCCGTCCTCAATAAAATGCGAATAAAGTACATAAATTGCTGTGTTTGACTATGCTTTGGGGACGGAAATTTCACGTTAAAATTTTTTTTCTTCCATCCGCACGCAAGGGTATCAGTATTGACAGAATGTGATATACTCTGCGCGCACTTTATACCTTATTAACAGAGTAAGACAATGACTGATTTATCAAAATACAGAAACATTGGTATTTTTGCTCACGTAGACGCGGGTAAAACTACCTCTACAGAGCGTATCCTAAAGCTAACTGGTAAGATCCATAAGATCGGTGACACTCACGACGGTTCAACTACTACTGACTTCATGGAGCAGGAAGCTGAGCGTGGTATCACAATCCAGTCTGCAGCAACAACTTGTTTCTGGAACGATCACCGTCTAAACATCATCGATACTCCTGGACACGTTGACTTCACTATCGAAGTTTACCGTTCTCTAAAAGTACTTGACGGTGGTATCGGTGTATTCTGTGGTTCTGGTGGTGTTGAGCCTCAGTCAGAAACTAACTGGCGTTACGCTGACGAATCACACGTATCACGTCTGATCTTCGTTAACAAACTAGACCGTATGGGCGCAGATTTCTACAAAGTTGTAGATCAAGTACAGAACGTACTAGGTGCTACACCTCTAGTTATGACTCTACCTATCGGTATCGAAGAAGATTTCGTAGGTGTTGTAGACGTACTAAGCCAACAAGCTTACGTATGGGATGAGTCTGGCCAACCAGAGAACTACGAAGTTCAAGATATTCCAGCAGACATGGTAGAAAAAGCTGCTGAATACCGTGAAATGCTAATCGAAACTGCTCTAGAGCAAGACGAAGATCTAATGATGGCTTACCTAGAAGAAGGTGAAGAGCCATCTCTAGAAGACATCAAACGTTGTATCCGTAAAGGTACTCGTGATCTAGCATTCTTCCCAACTTACTGTGGTTCAGCGTACAAGAACAAAGGTATCCAACTTATTCTTGACGCGGTAATTGATTACCTACCATCTCCAACAGAAGTTGATCCACAGCCTCTAACTGATTCAGAGACTGGTGAGCCAACTGGTGAAGTTGCGACTGTATCTGCAGACGAGCCACTACGTGCTCTTGCATTTAAGATTATGGATGACCGCTTCGGTGCTCTAACCTTTATCCGCATCTACTCTGGTAAGATGAAGAAAGGTGACACAATCCTTAACTCTGCAACTGGTAAAACAGAGCGTATCGGCCGTATGGTTGAGATGCACGCGGACGAGCGTAACGAGATCGATTCAGCACAAGCTGGTGACATCATCGCTGTAGTTGGTATGAAGAACGTTCAAACTGGTCACACTCTATGTGATCCTAAGCACGAATGTACTCTTGAGCCAATGATCTTCCCAGATCCAGTAATCTCTATCGCAGTTAAGCCTAAAGATAAAGGCGGTTCTGAGAAGATGGGCATCGCGATCGGTAAAATGGTTGCAGAAGATCCATCATTCCAAGTTGAGACTGATGAAGATTCAGGCGAAACTATCCTGAAAGGTATGGGTGAACTTCACCTAGACATCAAGGTAGATATCCTTAAGCGTACTTACGGCGTTGAGCTAGAAGTTGGTGCTCCACAGGTTGCTTACCGTGAAACTATCACTCAAGCAATCGAAGATAGCTACACGCACAAGAAACAGTCTGGTGGTTCTGGTCAGTTCGGTAAGATCGACTACCGCATCAAACCAGGTGAGCCAAACTCTGGCTTCACGTTCAAATCAACAGTTGTTGGTGGTAACGTACCTAAAGAATTCTGGCCTGCAGTTGAGAAAGGCTTTGCGTCAATGATGGAGCACGGTGTTCTAGCTGGCTTCCCTACTCTAGACGTTGAAGTTGAACTATTCGACGGTGGTTTCCACGCAGTTGACTCTTCAGCTATCGCTTACGAAATCGCAGCGAAAGGTGCATTCCGTCAGTCTATGCCTAAAGCTGGCGCGCAACTTCTTGAGCCAATCATGAAAGTTGACGTGTTCACTCCAGAAGATCACGTTGGTGACGTAATCGGTGACCTTAACCGTCGTCGTGGTATGATCAAAGACCAACAAGCAGCGTCTACTGGCGTACGTATCAAGGGTGATGTACCTCTATCAGAAATGTTTGGTTACATCGGTACTCTACGTACTATGACTTCTGGTCGTGGTCAGTTCTCTATGGAGTTCTCACACTACGCACCATGTCCAACAAACGTTGCAGAGCAAGTAATTGCTGACGTTAAAGAGCGTAACGCTAAGAAGTAATTCTTAAGTTAACTCTATAACTTGAAAGCCCCGCTTAGTGCGGGGCTTTTTGTATTTAGCAGTCTTATACGCAGAGTGTGTTTGTTTTATTCCTATTTAGCGTTTGTTTTGACGATTGTTATGATGCCGTTCTAGTACTGTTGCCTTTTAGGTCAATGGTCCTAAAGTCTGGTACCACTGACTTTTCAAATATTTCTATTTCTTCCTTCAACCATTGCGCAAACAATTGAGCTTTAGGTCTTTTTAAGTAGCCTTTTGGCGCACACAAGTAATACGCAAAGTTGGGCTTGATAGCGATATCTCCAATTCGGACCAATTTGCCAGAACGAAAATATTGATGAGCTAAACTGTGTTTTACTAATGCCACGCCTTGAAGTGATAGTGCAGCCTCAAGCACGAGATGTGATCCACTGTATTTTAAGGTAGGCTTTGCTGCGCAGTGACCCAAGGTTGCTAACCACATATTCCAATCAAGATCAGGCCAAACATCTTCAATCAGCTCAGCTTTGCTTAAATCCTCGATGTTATAGATCCCGTGCTCTTTCTGGTACACCGGATGACAAGCTGGATAAAAAGCTTCGTCCATTAGCCATTGTGATTCTAAATTGGGGTACTTTCCTAAACCGTAACGAACACATAAATCTATCTGGCTATCTTGAAAAGACACCAAATCATTGGTTGGTTCTAATAGCAAGGCGATATCAGGGTGACGCTGACGAAAAGCCGTAATTTTCGGGACTAACCAATGATGAGCGAAAGAGGGGAGTGTTGATATCGAAAGGTGGTTCGGGTTTGGATCTTGATTGACTAATCTTACCCCTTGCTGCAAATGAGCAAACCCTCTTTCTGCCTGACTAAACAGTAGCTCTCCCTCTGGTGTGAGCACGATTTTTCTGTGCTGACGAACAAATAGGTCCGTGCCTAAGAACTCTTCTAAATGACGAATTTGCTGACTAATGGCCGCTGGCGTAACAAACAGTTCTTTTGCTGCCGTTTTAAAGCTTCCTTCCTTTGCTGCAACGAAAAAGTAATACAAGCTTTGTAAGGGAGGCATTCGATCTTTCACATTAGTTTTCCTTAACTCTATGGCAGATTCTATCGCTTGAGGTTATCAGCGTAGTCGCTGATTATTAAGTGGTCAACATTGTATAGGGATCTTTGAAATGGAAAACATGACACACACTTGTGAGCGTACTATACCTACTGCCCATCAGAGCGGGTTACAGTTAATTTATTCTAAACTGGCGGCTTGGAGAAGGAACTATAAGACACGTCGTCACTTGAGAGAGTTACCAAAGCACCTTTGGGACGATATTGGATTAGGTGAAAGGGAGATTAGTTGTGAAGTGAGTAAGCCATTCTGGAGAGAGTAGTCTATGAGTTTGATTCAAGCTCAAAGTTAAGTTGCACTCCCCAATGGTGTTGAGGAGTGCAAGCAAAATTACAAGTCTTCTTCCCACACGACCAATTCATCTTTTGGCCAATTGTGGCCTATCTCATGATACTTTTGTTCGAGCACATGACGTTTAATTTTAAGCGTTGGCGTCAGTACGCCATTTTCTATACTCCAAGGTTCTTTAATCATTAACACACCTTTGATTTGCTCATGAGAGGCGAGTTCTTGATTCATCCTGGCAATAACTTTACGTGTGGTACGTGCGTATCGCTCTCGATCAAAGTTAGGGAAGTCATGTGGCACAACCAAAAGAATCGGAGCGGGTAGCCCTAAACCGATGAGACACATCATCTCTACGCGACTGTACTCGAAAAGCTTTTTCTCGATAGGAACCGGAGAGACAAATTTACCTTTGGCGGTTTTGAAGTTATCTTTTTTACGGCCTTGAATCGTTAGATAACCATCTGAGTCGATAGCGCCGATATCGCCTGTGTGTAGCCAGCCCTCTGAATCAAAAGACTCTTGGGTGGCAATATCATTTTTGTAGTAGCCAGAAAATAGCCCTTTGCCACGCACCATGATTTCATCATCGGCTGCGATTTTTAACTCAATGCCTGGCCCTGCATTACCGACACTACCAATTTTGTCAGCTCTAAATGGGTAGTTGAGCGTGCTGTAGGCAAATGATTCCGTCATCCCCCAAGCCTCTGTGATATCAAGGCCCACTGAGTGGTACCATTCCAACAGCGCTGGCGAGACAGGTGCAGAGCCACAGCCTAATACTCGAGCCTGATCTAAACCTAGACCATCTGCTAGCTTTTTCTTGATCAAAGAATTGACGAATGGGATTTTCAACAGAATATTGAGCTTCTTCTGTGGAAGTTTGTCTTGAATACGTTGCTGGAATAGCGTCCATAATCGTGGGACGGAGATAAACAGAGTTGGTCGGTGCATCTTCACATCTTCGATAAAAGTGTCCAGTGACTCTGGAAATGCTGTTGGCACGCCACCCATAATCGATGAACCGAAGATATAAACACGCTCTGTAATATGAGCGAGCGGTAAATAAGAGAACAATCGGTCGTTTTCTTGGATACCAATATGATTGATCAGTTGCTGAACAGACCAACTGAATGCGCCGTAAGTTAGCATCGCGCCTTTCGGTAACCCTGATGTGCCTGAGGTATACACCAACGACATTAGCTTGTCATCGTAATGCTGCGGACGCTCTTCACTTGGCATTGCATCTGCAATGAGCGCTTGGTATTCGTGCTTACACTTTGGTGCCGTGTCATAAGGTAGAGCGATGCTAATGAGTTCAGGCATAGCATCAATGACTTGCTGAGTTGCTTTGGGATCATCGAGTTTTCCGCCAATGATCGCTTTACTTTCACTATGAGTCACACAGTATTCGATGGTATCTGCACCGGCGGTAGGAAAGATTGGCACACTGACATAGTCACCAAGCATCATAGCAAGATCGCAAATAAACCATTCTGCACAGTTTTTAGATACTAACGCAACTTTGTCGCCAGGCTTTACACCAAGCGAGCGTAGTGCGCTGACAAGTTTTAAGGCTTGATCTGCAACATCAGAGAATGTGTACTCAACAAACTGTCGGTTAATAATTTGTTTTAGGTAGACCTCATTTGGACGCTCTTGAGCCCATTTGAGGATCATTTCATTTGGTGGTGGGAGAGCGCAACCAGCAGCGCTATTTAGATTCGGCTGATTCATTTTAAGTGACTCCATGTCTTCTCATTGTATTTATAATTGTTAACGCATTGTTAACTTTAGCATGTTAAATCGCGACACGGGAATGCATTTTGATGAAATATGTGGGGAAGATAGCGTTAGTTATGGTTGAAGTCGGAGCGACTCGATCTAAAAAGCAATGTGATTGATGCTACGCAAAAGAGAACAGGCTTTTCAGCTGTTATGTCATACCGACTTCATACTAAGAGCACAGGTAAGCAATTTATTTTATTAATAATATTGCGAAAACATAGAATCTATCCTAATTATTTATTAACTAGTGGCTTAGTGTTGAAGATAAGTATAAATGTCTCCTAATTTCTTCAAAGCGCCAAACTTAAAGGTATGTCGTGGTTTTGAAGTAGCTATACTAATCTTACTTTGGAAAGTTAGGAGCTTCACCTCAAGCTATTGCCTGAGATTACTTGGGTACGATCATCAGCAAAAGGAAAGATGTGATGTTACGGAAGACTTTACTGGGTACCTATCTTTGTAGTTTATTCATTGCGGGGAATGCATATGGTGCTGAAGGAGATGATATTCCTCAGCGTGCCCAAACGGTTGGTGATGTTATTGAGCGCCCAGGCGTTCTCACACCTAAAGGTAAATGGTCATTTGATTCGTCTTTAAGCTATACACAAAACTCTTCAAACAAAGTATCTGTTGTTGGGTATACAGTCTTACCAACTCTGATTGTTGGGCGAATTGAAGTGAGTGATTCGGATAGGACTACAGTAACCGTTGGATTAACTGCTCGGTACGGTTTAACAAACGCCACAGAGTTAGAAGTTAGAGTGCCGTATGTGTATCGTAATGACCAAGTTTCTACGCGCCCCATTCAAGATGGTTCAAACAGTGAAGTAGTAAACACAACGGTGGATGGCGGAGGGCTTGGTGATGTAGAGTTCGCATTGAGGCACCAGTTTAACTTTGAGTCTGCGCCATACTGGGTAGGTGGCCTTAGAGTAAAGTCGGATACAGGACGATCGCCTTATGATGTTTCTATTGAAGATGGAAGCAACTCATTTAGTGATGTCCCTACAGGTTCGGGTTTTTGGAGTTTTGAGCCTAATTTATCTCTTATTCACCCTGTTGATCCTGCGGTCTTGTTCGCTAGTCTAAGTTATATTTATAACTTAGAGGATACTGTTACAGTTGGCGACACAAAAGCTGATGTTGAACTTGGAGACACTATTTCTCTTTCAGGGGGAATGGGGTTTGCGGTGAATCCTGATCTTTCATTCTCTTTAGGACTTAGCCATAAAACTATTTTAAAAAGCAAAGTAAATGGCAGATCGGCAGATGATGCTAAGTTGCTTCAATTAGATGCATTAACTTTTGGTATAAACTATGCCTTTAGTGAACGCTCATCTATCAATGTTAGTGCTCAAG
The DNA here is from genome assembly GCF_033339115.1 of Vibrio sp. 947. Taxonomy (NCBI): domain Bacteria; kingdom Pseudomonadati; phylum Pseudomonadota; class Gammaproteobacteria; order Vibrionales; family Vibrionaceae; genus Vibrio; species Vibrio sp. 947. Next base: position 230,507 of record NZ_JAWOTX010000005.1, read on the forward strand.
CTGGTCTTACAGAAGATACTCCCGACTTTCAATTAACAGTACGAGTACCTTTTAATTTGTAAAATGGATATTAGGCCCTTGAGTCTTGGGCCTAATTTATCGTTAGCGCCTAGTGTTCGCATTATAAATTGATTGGATTATATTGGATAAAGTAGGTATATATTCTTAAAATGATGGTGGCCGATTGATATATCGAACTTTCTTTTGGTATGTAATCATAGATATCAGTCGTTTCTAATATCAAAGAAGCTTAACGTGACAATTTTTCAGATAAAAATGGAAATGCTCATTGAAGGTGGTTCAATAAGGCGTCTTCTAATTGTTGGTTTGCTTTGATTTCCCGTATTACCCCATTTACTTGAGCATCAATGTCTACGAGCGTGCTAAGTCCAATAATACTGTTATCTTTCGTGTTTTGAATAATATTGATAATACTTGAATTTATAAAGTCTGAACTTATTATATTAGGATTTTGAGACGAAGGCATTTTGGGTGAATCTATAGAATCATCTCCAATAATATTGCCTTCACCAAATTGTATGATGTTAACAATACCCTGGTTGAAAACATCTCCACTTTGATTTTCACTATTTGCGCTAATGTTTTTTAAATTACCATTTTCAATTACTAAGTTGGCAATATTTGTGTTCAAAATATCATCGCCATTTATAGTCGTAGTAATGCTTAATCCAATATTAATAATATACTCGTCCGTAATTTGGAAACCACCTCGATATTCTTCTAAAGATAAATTTGAAAGAGGAGTAAGTTCTTTCAGGCCAACATCTTTAGCATTCACATTAAAATGAGGTATTAGCATACAAAGCACTAACAAAAATTTATTGTAGTTCATAATGTAGGCCTTTCAGGTTGTTAAGTTCTTAAAGTTATTTAAAACAATGTTATATTAATTTTCACCGGAAACTGGGAGAGTAATGCTAAATACCCCTAAGGAATCTCTAGACACTCCTGTTTTTAATGGTGATCTTTGATATACGGTGAAATTATCATTGGTTATAAAGCTAGACCGTCCCATTTCCGCTTCGTTACGGACCAGTAACACAATTCCTTGGTAATATTTTTCAAACTCATCCAGTTTCATTATCATGGTTCCTCTAGAAGGGTCTCCTAGAATAACTGAGTGATTGTTTATACCTCTGATGACAACAAAATGCATATACCCGTCGAAATTAACGAGAGTAATCCCAGGGACGCCGACTTCTTTAATTTTCTCCAGTCCTACTTGAAAGCCGTCAGAACGTAACCCTATGGAATCCAAGTAAAACTTCATATCCAACAAAGAAAAACCTTTCTCTTTGATTTTTTCTTTATCACCTTTTTCAAACATGCTTTTGAAGATATCTTGTTCAGATGACTCTGTTGCATAATGAAAAGTGAGAAGAGAAGCCAGGGCGGCAGAGCCACAGCTGAAGTCATACTGTTGGCGAAAAACATCACCGAACACTATTTCTTTGTAGCTTTTAACAGGAACAGAGTAATGTGCTCGGTAAGGTAGCAGTTCTAATGAAATGGCTGATGCTGAATAAACGAGCATCAGCCAAATTAAGTTATTTAATACTTTCATATTGTTTACTTGAGTGTCAGGTTAACGACGGTAGAGTTCTGGATTAAAACGTTGTTTCCGCTGTTCTGAATTACGTTGGATATACCCGAACTGTCTGCGAACGCTCCACTTGATAGTATATTGTTACCACTCACGGTGTTTGACGCGACATTATCTGACGAAATACCATTGATATCTGATTCTGCATAAACCAAGTCGAGTTCAACATTTTGTCCACCTCTTGATTCATTCATGATATCCAAGCTAACTTCTCCGCCAGATAATGCAATGTCATCAGCGAGTGCAGTGCAGGCAACTATCATACTCAAAGTACAGATTGCCAAACGCATCGCTTTCTCCTACTAGTCGGTTACTCACCCCCAGTAAACACACTTGCATTAGTTGTAACAGATTGTTGTACAAGTGAATTTGAACCAGCATTCTGACCAACGGTAGTAATACCAGCTGCACCACCAAGACCACCAAGGGTGTTCATGTTTTCAACTCGAACTCGAGTATCATCCGCGTTAGTTGCATAAATAACTGATGCACCTGTAACACCACCCATTAGGCTTGAGCTCGCAACAACCATATCTGTATCCATATGGACTTGATTGAAGCTATCAACATTTGTTGAGCTCGAGTCACTTTGATAGTTACTATTGTCGTTAAAGCTGTTCGAGTTTGTTGTGCTTGAATCAGCGTAGCTACGGTTATCACTCTGGTTACGGTTGTCGCTTTGATTACGATTATCGCTGTTATCGTTAAAGCTACTGTTGATACTAGAGTCACTGTTGTCGTTGTTGCTACGTCTTACAGTAGTACTAGAGTCGCTGTTGTCGTTGTGGCTTCTATTTGTGTTAGTACTTGAATCACTACTATCACTATTTAGGCTCACATCAAGATCAGCACTGGTACTGTTGTCGTTAGCGTTAGACGTACTATTGTCGTTGTGGCTTTGAGCTGTGTTAGTGCTCGAGTTTGAGTTGTCGCTGTTGTTATTAAAGCTGTCATCAACACCAAGAGTTGCACTGTTGTCAGTGTCGCTGTTGTCGTTGAAGCTATGACCAATACCTAGTGACGCACTATTATCGCTGTTGTCGTTGAAGCTATCACCAACACCGAGAGATGCGCTATTGTCACTGTTATCATTGAAGCTGCCAGATAAACCGATATCGGTATTAGCGCTGTCAGTCCATTGCATGTTGTCGTCTCCATCATCGATCTCATTCGCGATTAGAGAGCCACTAAATAAAATTGCTGACATTGCTAAAGCAAGCCCTGTTTTGTTTAGAGTCATAACGATTACTCCATTTCCTGTTATTCCTGATTAAAAATGACTGCACTTAACTTCTTGCTGCTTCCTTCAAATGTTGTGGGAAGCGATGAAATTATAAGAAAGGATCAGTGAAAGCTGTTCTCATTATTGAGAATGATTCAGGCTGGAAGGGAGTATTTAGGTGCGTCTCTTTAAGGTGTTAAAGAAAAAAATAACATAATCATAATGTTATTTTTTGTATTTACTTTAAGTACTCATCAAGTATGAAATGAAGCCAATATAAAGAAGTAATTCGTTCTATTGCACTGAGCGGAGCAGTCATCCATTTTTTATAAATGGTATTTTATCCAATTATTATCTTTATTATTTAATATTATAAATCATATCCTTATGCTAACACAGGTTGAAAAGTATGGATAAAAACACAACAGGTTCATACTTTTTAAGTCTTTTTCGGTGCTGAAAAGCAATGCGATATCATTCTGAAGTGCTATATTTTCTACTTAAAATGAAGATAAATTCTCTTTGCTATCCCCAATTAATTTTCTAACGGGGGTTGGTGAAACAGGTAAGTTAATGTGGTGGGACTATGGAAAAGAAGCACTTGATACTGCTAGCTGAGAGTAATTTACAAAGTAACTTAATAAAAAAACAACTATCTTCCATTCATGATGTCGATGTAAAGATAATGCAACCAGATGAAGTGGTGTTCAGAAGTCACTCACTCAGTATCGATTTGATGTTTATTGATTACGATTTTATGCGTCAGCTTGAAGTTCAAGGAAAGTTACCAGATTTTGATCTATTTGGGTGGTCCTTTATGCTTCACAACGTCCCTTGTGAAAAAGTACAAACGGACTTACTGCATTGGAAGTTGTTAAAAGGAATTTTGCTCCGAAGTGCATCAGTGACACATATATGTGATGGCGCGGAATACGTACTGAAAGGAGGGTTGTGGCTACCAAGAATGTACCTAGAGAAGTTAGTCCTCAATTATCGGCATGCAAATTTGTCCGAAGAACAGCAGCATGATGAGTTAACATGCAGAGAAAAACAGATTCTAGAGCTACTTGTGTACGGCATTTCAAATCAACAAATTGCTTCAAGACTTTTTTTATCTGAAAGTACAGTGAAAAGCCATATATACAAGTTGTACAAAAAACTCGATGTCCATTCTCGTCATGATGCGGTTAAGTTGGTAAGAATGAACAATGGCTTAACCGAGAGAAGTTAAGTCATAATTTTGGATGCTCTTTTTATCGGGGTCTGTTCCGTTTTCGCTATCTAATCTAAGCAAGGGCACTCGTATTTGAGTGCCCGTGGTTTATCTGGATTCAATAGTTGGTGTATCAGCAGGCTAAATCATGCCCGTGACAAGGCCTGCTGCCACAAAAAACACGATCATCCATAGCACCGATAGGTTGATCTTTTTGTGTAGATAAAAACCTGCAACCACTAACGCCATGTCGATGGGAGCAACAACTGCGCTGCTAAATACTGGCTGGTAAAGTGCCGCGAGTAGCAACCCTACTACCGAGGCATTGACACCGTTGATGGCGCCGGAGACCAGCGGTTTGCCTGCCAGTGCTTGCCAGTTTTTAAGAACGCCAAGCAGTAAAAGAAACCCTGGGAGGAATACGCCAAGCGTTGCGATCAGAGCGCCTAAAATTGGCGTATCCGAAAGCTCGTAACCGATAAAAGTCGCAAAGGTGAACATTGGCCCTGGTACAGCTTGTGCAGCGGCGTAGCCTGTTAAAAATGCATCTTGGCTGAGCTGGTCGCCAACAATGTTTTGCAGAAGCGGCAGAACCACATGACCGCCACCAAACACTAAGCTACCAGCTTGGAAAAAATCACTAAACAGCCCAAGCAAAGGTAACGTATGAGCCACTAACGGTAAGCCGAGTAAAAGCACCGCAAATAGAGCCAATGGCGCGATAGACGGTTTAAACGACTCGGCTGATGGCGCGGAGTCTTTCTTCAGATATCGCATTCCGACAAAACCTGCTGCGATCAACACGAACATTTGCGTCATGATGCTTGGTGCCACCAGCAACGCAATCGCAGTCGCGACGCACAAACCCGCGGTCAGTTTACTTTGGCAGAAGTTTTTGTACATGCCCCAAGTCGCATCCGTCACGACGACGACTGCGAGCAGTTTTAGGCCGTGAACGATGTTTTGGAACACTGCGGTGTCGGTGATTTGGCTGCTCACCATCGCCAGCGCCAACATGATGACCACTGAAGGAAGCGTGAATCCGACAAATGCTGCGCATGCGCCACCTAAACCGCCACGTTTATAGCCTAAAGCAAAGCCAACTTGGCTTGAGCCCGGTCCCGGCAAAAACTGACTGAGCGTGACAATTTGCGCGTACTCGCTGTCATCAAGCCATTTCAGTTTCTCAACGAAGGTTTGGCGAAAATAACCAATATGAGCCGCAGGGCCGCCGAAGCTGAACCAACCCAGCCAGAAAAAAGTTTTGAATATGGTGAACATGTCGAGCCTGTTTATCTAAAAAGCATTGTTGCTAATTTATCGAATGCTCTAAAATGACTCAAATTGATGATTTTAATTTCATCTATGAATGAAATGGGATGAGGATGTTGGAGTGAAAGAGGACATTCAGTGGCGCAACATTGACTTGAACTTATTGGTGACGTTTTCCTACTTGTATCGCTATCGAAGCGTTAGCGTCGCGGCAGAGAAAAGTTACGTTAGCCAGTCGGCGATGAGTCATAGTTTGTCTCGTTTAAGGTTGTTGTTTGACGACCCGCTTTTTGAGCGAAAAGGGCACAAGATGGAGCCCACCGAGCACGCTCACCACATCGCGCCAACTGTGCATCACTTGTTGGATTCTATCGCCAAAGACTTGCTCACTAAGTCTGCCTTCCAACCTGAAAATTACGCGGGTGTATGTCGCATCGGGTTAACGGATTATGCCGAGTTTATCTTTGCTCCTCGGCTTTATGACGAAATACGCCAGCGCGCCCCAGAGGCGCAGATCAGTTTTATTAACGTCAATCGTAGCAACTACGTGGCATTAACTGAGCACGAAAAGCTCGATGTCATTATTGGCAGCATGCCGGTGTTGGATGACAACTTTGAGAGCTTGTACTTGTACACCGAAAAACACGTGTGCATGTGTGATAAACAGGTGTTGAAAGGGGAAACACAGCTGTCTCTGGAAGCGTTCGCGAACATCGAGCAAGCTCTGGTAAGTCCCGATGGGAGCTTAAAGACACAAGTAGACCAAAAGCTCGCAGAACATGGCTTGAGCCGCAAAGTCACCGTGGCGTCGCGCAACTTTCTCACTATTCGGCATCTATTGAAAAAGCGCGATCTCATTGCCATCGTGCCAGAAAAAATGGCGTTGGCGGAGGGCTTTTCGGACGATCTCATTACTGTTAAGCCGCCGATCGCCGTTGCGGATTTTGATATTGCCATGCTGTGGCATTCCAGCCGAAACAATGAAGACAAAGGCATTTGGCTACGCGAGTTGGTTTCTTCGACCATCACCTCTAAATGATAAACATTTGGGGCACTCATGGTGCTTAGAGTGATTTGTTGTTGAACTTCTTACTACCCGCTGAGTTATCGGCGTTACGCCGAAACAGTACTGATTGTGCAAAATGAATATCTTGGGTTAGGGGGGGATGTTCCAGATTTAATTCATAAAAGAGATTAATGGAAAAGGTATCATTGAGTTGTACCACGTAGTTTAAGCTCTGTTTGAACGTATACATGAAGAGGGAGTAAGCGTCCATCTCGGTATTTTTCCACTAGTAAGTTCACTCCCTGAGTTCCCATCAACTCAGAGTGAATACGAATTGTAGACAACGGCGGAAAGGTAAAGCGAGCAGTAGGAATATCATTCATACTAATCAGCGTAATATCCTCTGGTATCTTTAAGCCAAATTCATGGATTGCACGTACTATGCCAATCGCGATGGAGTCTGAATCAATGAATACTGCTTTCGGGAAGTCACCTTTGGCTAGCATCTCTTTCGCTAAGTTATAACCGGACAAACTAGAGCAGGCACAATAGTGTATATCATGTTCTGCGACCACGCCTTTTAGATAGCCATAGTCCAAAAACACATTTTCACGAGTGTCAGCTGCGTCGTGCTTGTCTTGACCGCCAATATAACCGATGCGGCGGTGGCCTCGTTGTACAAAGAAATCAACTACTTGCCTACTGATTCGAATAAGGTCGACATCAACGCAATCATAAGGGCAGGTTGGATCTGAAAAGTTTATGTAGCAAATGCTATCGGCTAGACGTTTAGGTAATTTATCTACTACCTTTTGGTCGACATTTCCGACTAAAAGGACACCTGTTATCTTTTTCGTTTCAACATCAATTTCACTGTTATAGCAATTGGTTAGCGTAATACCTAATTTGTCGCATTGCGTTTCAATCCCATGACGAATTGATAAGTAGTAAGGGTCATTCACCTCTGTTTCTTGTTTGTAGTTATATAAGGCTAAAAAGTGATGTTTTTGCTTAGCTTCTTTGATGCCTTTCTTCGAGCTACTGGTGCGGTACTCCAGTTTTTCTGCAATTTCCAAAATGCGGTATTTGGTTTCTTCTTTAACGCTCAACGTTGGGTCGTTGTTCAAAACCCGCGATACGGTTGCAAGTGAGACGCCTGCTTCAATGGCGATATCTTTTAGCTTTGCCATGTAAATTTCCCGTTGGCACTGCCCAAGTGTGAGCTCAATAATCTGACTATTTTAAACAGCTACTTAGATATGCACAAACCTTTAGTAAGACAGTCCTAAACACTTTAAATCATCATATCAAGCCAAATTGTTTTCATGAAATAGACTCTATTGAGTAATAAATAAAGCCGTAAACGTAAGGATTATATTGCTGTAAAAATACTGAAAAACGCGACTGGTTTGGAAACTTGCTACTTGTGGTAACTCTAGTACTTAATAGGACTCGAGCTGTTTAGAGTTTAATCAAGCAAACGTTTTATTGTTCATGTTTATGTTTTGTGTCTCCTTTTATAAACAAATCAATAGGAAAGTATTCAACTCTATTTATAATCTCCGCGCTTTTAAAAGCTGTCTAACAGTATGAAAAATTAGGAAATTATAATGAAAAAAGTATTGCCATTATTGGCTTTAGGTGCAGTGGTTGCTTCAGCATCAGTTCAAGCAAAAGGTAACTGGTATGTTGGTGCTGATTTGGTAAATTCAGATCTTAAAGTTAAAAGCTTGTCAAAAGATCTTTCTGCGACAGGTCTTAGCCTTGCTGTAGGTAAAGAGCTTCAATATTCAGAAAACTTCAAACTAGCTTTTGAAGGTGAGTACATATACTTTGGCGACTTTGAAGAAACATTTTCTTACATGGGGTGGCCGGTTAAATTTAGTGTTGATGCTTCTGCGTTCAATTTCAATGCGAAGCCTAAATACCAATTTGCAGGTACAGGCTTCTATGTTGGTGCGATTGCTGGCCTTGGTGTAATGAGTGTTTCTTATGAAGTGAAATCATCTAGCACTGTTACCGATGATGGTCGTGATGTAGGCTTTAACTACGGTGTTGAGGCTGGTTATGAGTTCGCTTCAGGTTTGGTTGTATCTGGTGGCTACCGTGCTTCTTCGGTAAGTATTGATGCCGAAAACGGTGGCAGCGAAGATTTTGATTTTGACAGCCTGTACGTTGGTGTTGATTACAAGTTTTAAGCTTGCGTAAGCAAAACATAGATACTAAAGAGGAGCCGTTAGGCTCCTTTTTTGATCAGATTATCAATCAACTCATAATGGTGATCTTGTACGCCTGCAAGGTTGCCATATTTGGGTTGGTGGCGGTCATTTTCTTTCGCGTGTTGCCAGCCAATGGTGTGACGCACAAAATGCTCTGCAAACGCGTGGGAAACTTCCAAGCAACCTGCCAGTACGGTATCAACATAACTTTGCATGATTGGGCTCTTTGCGCATGGTGGTAGTGGCTCGTCTTTTACGTAAACCCAAATGTCGTGTTCTTGGTTAAAACTCGCATCTGTTTCGATTTGATCTGGCTGCAGTTGAATACGATGATAACCTCGCTCACGGCGATCGAATTCTGCGAGCGCTTCTTTATTCACTTCGAGTAAAACGCCATTAACCTGTCCATCGCCTTGGTTCACCACTAATGGAGAGAGGCTGTAGCTGTCGTCAATCTTCCCCCAGTAGCGCACCAGTCCATGAGCAATGACGGGAATGGCTTCTCCCGTTTGTCCGGTTAACTTACGTGACGCAGAATTAATCAAACTGCCATAGCCAAATATGTACATCTTCGTTGCATCCCTTAACTGATGGTTGTGTCTCTCACCGTTTATACCTAACCCGCCTCTGAAGCACAACTTTACCTCTTAAGTATAATCTTAATTATAAACATGTATTTTTTATGCATGTTTGTGGTAGCATCAATATTGTAGTTGAGTCAACCAGCATCAAGAGACGCTTGAGGGCAAGATAATGCTGAATATCACCGATAAAAAAGTGGAAGAAAAAATCCCCGCATGGCTGCGATTAGGCTTTCGGCCGTTTTTTCTGTTTGGGTCGATTTACGCCATTGTTGCGATCGCGTTGTGGGTGTGGATGTTCCAAGGCGGACAGCCAAACGCATTAGCCGTGCCTGCATTATGGTGGCACGTACATGAAATGTTGTTCGGTTTTTCGATGGCCATTGTAGTTGGCTTTGTACTGACCGCGGTACAAAACTGGACTGGCATTAATGGTACCAAGCATTACATGCTTCTGGCTTTATTTGGCTTGTGGTTAGTGCCCCGCATATTGCTTTGGACACAAGCACCGTTATGGTTAACCAGCAGTATCGAAGCGGTATTTTTACTGTTTGTCGCCTATGAGGTGGGCATTCGTGTGTATCGAGCCAAAGGTTGGCGTAATTTGTTTTTCGTTCCACTGTTTCTTTTAGCCATCTTTGCGAACTTTGCAAGCTACGCAACGATAAAAGGTATGCCGCCCTTTAGCTCTTCAGCGGTGTGGCAAGCAATGCTGTGGTGGTTTACCTTGCTGTTGTCAGTGATGGGCGGACGTGTAATTCCATTTTTTACTGCGCGTCGATTTAATTTCGAAAAAGCGCAACCATTGGCTTGGTTAGAGTGGTTCGCGAACTTGCCATTGGTAATGCTATTTGTGCTGAGCTTTTTCCCTGTGACGTTTGCAGAACTAGGTAGTCCTTTGATGCTATTTGCAGGTGTTGCTCAGTTGGTGCGTTTTGTTCGCTGGAAACCTTGGTTAACCCTGAACGAGCCTTTAGTATGGTCGCTGCATGCTGCGTATTTGTGTTTACCACTAAGCTTAATTTTGCGAGGCGTCTGGGGAGATGCATTTGCCAGCCATAACCTCATTCACCTGTTTGCGATAGGTGCGTTAGGCGGTTTGATTTTAGCGATGATTACACGGGTGACGATGGGACATACTGGTCGCATGATCTACAAAGGGCCAAACATGAGCCTTGCGTTTGCAGCGATTACCGCGGCAGCTTTGGTTCGCAGTTTCGCCGTGATCTTTGATCCAGCGAACATGATACTGTGGATTGATATCAGCGGTGGATTATGGATTGTTGCGTTTGGGCTATTTGTGTGGCGCTTTGGTGTGATGCTTGTGACCCCTCGTGTGGATGGTCACCCCGGATAAGATTCTAATGTGAGTAGAGAAAAGAGGAGCCGCGTGCTCCTCTTTTGGTTTTTGTTCTTTATAGGTTTAGTGTTTATTCGTCTTCGTCGTCCGCTTTATTCGTGAGCCCCAAGCGTTTAAATAGCCACCACTCTAGACCAAAAATGACAATTAAGGCGATGCAGAACCAGGTGAATGCCATGGTGGAATCCACGCCTGGCATTCCACCAACATTGATACCGAGTAAACCTGTTAAGAAGCTGGTTGGTAGAAAAATCGTTGCTACCAAAGTAAACAGGTAACTGTTTTTATTGGTTTTCTCATCACGATGATGTTTGATCTCTTCTTGGAAAAGCGCCACTTCTCCAAGATAAAACTCAAGTGTTTCATTTATGCGCGTAATATTATTGTGTGCGAAGCGATATTGATGAGGTCTCAAAGCAATCAATTCTGATTCTGACTCCACAAGATCACGGATAGCGTACTGCTGAGGGCGAATAAAACGCTTGATAGAAATCAGTGCTTTTTGAGTCGCCATATGTTTGTACGTCGACTCATCATTCACGTCGAACTGGTTTAGTGTTTCTTCAATCGTATCAAGGTAAATGTCTATTTTACTGTTTAATCCTTCAATGATCTGATGAAGTAAACTGGCAAGACTTTTTGGGCCTTTGTGTTCCGCTAATGCTTGGCGAATCTCCATGATCGCGCGTGATGGAATTTTACGAGTTGAAATGAGTGCGCCTTGAAAGTAGAGAATTCGAATACTAAGCATATCTTCTGGTGATGCATTGCCGTTCATATTGACGCCTCGTAAAATCAACATGAAGTTCTCGTCATCCAAAGGATGGAAAGATGGTCGGCTTTCGTCGGCTAATAGATGATCAACCGTAGCTCGAGGTACTTGGTTCTGCTCCAGCCAACCACGAATATCAGGATGCAGCCGTTCGCAATGGTACCAATGCTTAGCTTGAATTTGCTCTGCCGTGGTGGATTGTTGAGTTGCTTCTGGGGTTGAGAAGTCCCAATGTTCAATCATAAAACCCATTTTCTTTTCCTTGTTTGAGCCGATACCAAAATAACCTCAAGATACTTCTTTCGCGAGAATTGCATTGCCATACAGAGGCAATACTCTGAGTACGGTACTCTGAAGTCATTGATGCATTATTTTTCAAATGAGTATGATTGTATTTAACGCCAAATGTCTATGAATAGTTGTTCTTATTTGCAATCGAGTGGAGCGCACCAAGGTGTTGTGCTTAAACAACAAAACAAAAAGCCTGCAACTAAGCAGGCTTTATTGTGGGGGAGGGAGGGGAGCTGTTAGCCAACTTGAGAAAGATTAACCACTTTCTGTTGTAGCTTTTTCTTTAAATAGTCCGTTAAGGCCTGTTTTTCTTCCTCGTTCATGTAAAGACCAAGCTTAGTACGGCGCCATAAAATGTCTTCATCGGTCATTGCCATTTCATGGTTCATTAAGTAATCGATCTCACGTTGGTAAACACCACCGGCTTGTGTCGAGAACGTTTGTCCTAAGTCAGCTTCACTTGTTGTACCTTCCATTAAGTTCCACGTTTGGGTACCAAACTGAGTGACATAACGAAGAATCAATGCTTCTGGCGCCCAAGTGTATTTAGCATGAATTTGTTTCGCTAATTGTTCACGACTACAGCTGAAGTTACCACCAGGAAGGGTTTGGTTGGCCGTCCAGTCTTTACCCATTTCAGGTAGGAACGGAGCAAGTTTCTTCATTGCTGCTTCACCTAACTTACGGTAGGTCGTTAACTTACCACCAAAAACAGAAAGCAGAGGTGCATGGTCGTATTCCGCATCGAGCTCTAGCGTGTAGTCTCGTGTGATTGCTTGCGGAGAGTCAGATTCATCGTCACATAAAGGACGAACACCGCTGTATGTCCAAACTACATCTTCGCGAGTCAACTGGTGGACAAAGTGTTGGTTTACGATATCAATGAGGTAATCGACTTCGTCATCTGAGATCGACACTTCACGTGGGTCACCTTTGTATTCCACATCTGTTGTACCAATGATTGAGAACTTATCTAAGTAAGGAATCATAAATACGATGCGATTGTCTTTGTTTTGAAGAATGTAGGCTTGCGGTTCGTTGTGGATACGAGGAACAACGATGTGCGAGCCTTTGATTAAGCGAATGTTACGAGGAGAGGCTTGCTCTAATCCATCATCAAAGAACTGTTTTACCCAAGGCCCCGCAGCATTGACTAACGCTTTCGCTTTACGTTCGAAACGTTGGTCTGTCATCACATCGTGAATAGTAACATGCCAGATACCACCTTCACGGTGTGCTTTTTCCACGCGGCAGTAGTTACGCACTTCAGCATGGTTTTCGCGAGCCGCAAGAACGTTCAGTAATACTAAACGTGCATCATCAACCCAACAGTCAGAGTATTCGAAACCCGTTTTCATCTCTGGTTTTAGCAAGCCAGATTTCGCAAGGTTGACGGTTTTACTGCCTTGCAGCGTCGTACGTTTACCCAAGTTATCGTAAAGGAAAAGGCCACAACGAATCATCCAAGCTGGGCGTAGGAATGGGCGATGCGGTAAACGGAAACGCATTGGTAATGCGACGTGTGGTGCTTTACGAAGAATAACCTCACGCTCTGCGAGCGCTTCCGAAACTAAACGAAACTCGTAGTGTTCAAGGTAGCGTAAACCGCCGTGTATCAGTTTAGAACTTGCTGAAGAAGTCGCAGATGCGAAGTCATGTGCTTCATATAAGCCAACACTCAAACCTCGGCCAGCTGCGTCTGCTGCAATACCAGCTCCGTTAATGCCGCCACCGATTACGATCAAGTCTAAGGTAGTGGATGAGCTAGTAGTGGAAGCATTATTTTGTATACTCATAAATTTGACCTCTTGGTGAGCGAACGAGCATTTTAGAACATAATGTAATCCTAGCTCAGGTTTCGTTTGTGATCATCTATTATTTTCGTTTGTGAGCGTTTTGTGTGATTTAGACACAAAAAAACCTCTGTCTAATTAAGACAGAGGTCATTTGAGGGGGAGTTATACGATTGACGTTACTCGTTTTCGGAGTTTGATTCGTTAGCTTCAACCACTTCAAGTGGGATAGAAGCTTCCTTCAAAATTGACAAGATTTCTTCTGGTGGCTGCTTATTGGTAAAGATCATGTTGAGCTGTGCAATATTGCCTAGTTTCACCATAGCATTGCGCCCGAACTTGGTGTGGTCTACGGCAAGAAATACACTACGGCTATTGTCAATGATCGCTTGTTTGACCCGGACTTCGTGGTAATCAAAGTCTAATAGCGAGCCATCGAAGTCGATACCGCTAATGCCGAGAATACCAAAGTCGAGACGGAACTGTTTAACGAAATCGAGGGTAGCCTCGCCAACAATACCGCCGTCTCTGCTGCGGACTTCTCCACCCGCTAAGATGACTTTGATTTCAGGGTTAGGGAAAAGAATGGTCGCAACATTGATGTTGTTGGTGACAACACGCAACTGTTTATGGTTTTTATTGAGCGCTCGCGCAACTGCTTCTGGTGTGGTGCCGATATCGATGAATAGTGTGGCACCATCTGGAATGTGTTTGACTACCTCGTCTGCAATGACATCTTTTTCATTGAAGTTGAGCGCTTTACGCGTGTTGTAAGATGTGTTTTCAGAACTGAGAGGAATAGTGGCTCCACCGTGATAACGACGAATTTTGTTGTCATCGGCGAGTTCATTGAGATCGCGTCGGATGGTTTGTGGGCTGACATTGAATCTTTCTACTAACTCATCCGTGCTGACATAGCCTTGTTTTTTCACCAGCTCAACAATCTGCTGGTGTCGAGGTATTTGCTTCACTTACCACTCCCTTGTGCATTGGTAACGGCCAATGCTTCAAATTCGAAGCTCTATTGTGCTCGAATTTGCTCGTTGTGAGAAGTAAGCGAGTTCAGGAATCGGGGATAAAGCGCAAAAAGAGCGCACAAATGGCGCTCTTTTTTTCTTATGGAGATGAGATTAATCTTCTTCGTCGTGAAGTTCAGACCAGGTTTGTGCACATTTCACTGCACGTTTCCAACCCTTGTAACGACGATTGCGTTTTTCTTCATCATCGTGTGGCTCAAAGGTGCGATCAAGTACCGCTTTATTCTGCAACTCATCAATGCTATCCCAGTAACCAACTGCAAGGCCGGCAAGGTAGGCTGCACCAAGAGCGGTAACCTCAGTTACTTGAGGGCGGTGTACTTCTGTGTTCAATACATCGGATTGGAATTGCATTAGGAAGTTGTTCGCTACTGCACCACCATCGACGCGAAGGTTCGCAAGCTTAATACCTGAGTCAGCTTGCATCGCATCCAGTACGTCACGAGTTTGATAAGCGATGCCTTCTAATGTTGCACGGATGATATGGTTTGAATTCACACCGCGAGTAAGGCCGACAATCGTGCCACGTGCGTAGGCATCCCAGTATGGTGCACCTAAACCAGTAAATGCAGGCACGACATAAACGCCGTTTGATGTATCCACTTTTGTCGCGAAGTATTCAGAGTCTTCTGCACCGTTTAGGATTTTCAATTCATCGCGTAGCCATTGGATAGAAGCCCCACCCATGAATACGGCACCTTCAAGTGCATAAGCTGGTTCGCCTGCAGGACCACAAGCCAAAGTAGTTAGAAGGCCATGTGTCGAAGTGACTTTTTCTTGGCCAGTATTCATTAGCAAGAAACAACCCGTACCGTAAGTGTTTTTCGCTTGACCCGCTTCAACACACATTTGGCCGTAAAGCGCCGCTTGTTGGTCACCTGCGATTCCAGAAATAGGAATACGAGTACCGCCTTTACCACCGATGTTGGTTTTACCGTAAATTTCCGATGAGCGCTTCACTTCTGGCATCATAGATGCTGGAATGCCAAGCTCATCTAACATTTTTTGATCCCAACATAGATCGTTGATGTTAAACAGCATGGTACGCGATGCGTTAGTGTAGTCGGTTACGTGAACGCGACCTTGAGTCATCTTCCAAACTAACCAAGTATCGACAGTACCAAACAACAGCTTACCTGCTTCTGCGTCTTCTCGTGCGCCTTCAACATTGTCCAGAATCCATTTAACTTTGGTACCGGAGAAGTAAGGGTCAAGCACCAAACCAGTGTTGTCACGTACATAGTTTTCGAGACCGCGTGCTTTTAAATCTTCACAGATATCAGCAGTACGGCGACATTGCCATACGATCGCATTGTAAACGGGTTTACCTGTTTCTTTATTCCAGACGATGGTCGTTTCACGCTGGTTAGTAATACCGATAGCCGCTAATTGGTCGCTACGGATGCCAGACTTAGCTAGAGCTTCTACTAAAGTAGAGCTTTGTGTTGCCCAGATCTCCATTGGATCATGTTCAACCCAACCAGCTTCTGGATAAATCTGAGTAAATTCGCGTTGCGCGACGCTTACGATGTTCGCATCATGATCAAGAATCACTGCGCGAGAGCTTGTTGTACCTTGGTCTAGGGCAACAATGTATTTTTGCTCAGTCATGGTAAGAATCCTTTTGTTTCGTTATTTATATTTTAGTAAATGTTCGAGTTACGTCAGTTTTAAGCTCTAGCTTCTTCTGTTTCTTCTTCCGTCTCACATTGGTTTGGAATCGTGCAACCGTGACCTTGTTGTGGAAGGTAAGCGGCAATCGCTTTTGGATACAACCAACCACCAAAACACGCACCTGCAATCGGAGCAAGTAAAGGCACGATAAAGTAAGGAATGTCTTTAGCACCTGTCAGAGCGTAATCCCAACCAGCGAAGTAAGCGAACAGCTTTGGTCCAAAGTCACGAGCAGGGTTCATCGCAAAGCCTGTTAGTGGGCCAAGTGAACCACCGATGACGGCAATCAAAATACCGATCAATAGAGGGTTCATTGCGCCACGTGCCGCGCCGTTATTTTCATCGCCCAGAGCCAGAATCGCAAACATCAGCACAGCAGTGATAACGAATTCCACAGCAAAAGCACCAAAGAAAGAGAGGGAGGCATGCGGATAGGTTGAGAAGATACCAGCAGTTGCTAGTGCATCTTGGCTGCTGCGAACGAAGTTATGAGCGATTTCGTAGTCGGTGAAAAGGTTGCTGTATAAGCTGTATACCAATGCAGCAGAACAGAATGCCCCAAGCATTTGAGCGATAATGTATGGCACCACTTTCGCCTTATCAAAACCATGGAACATAGCAAGTGCGATGGTAACGGCAGGGTTGATGTGTGCACCAGAGACGCCAGCCGTACAGTAAATAGCGATGGCGACACCGAAGCCCCATACAATACTGATTTCCCATTGTCCAAATGATGCGCCTGTTAGAACTAAGGCTGCAACACAGCCTACGCCGAAGAAAATAAGTAGTCCTGTACCGATAAACTCGGCCAAACATTCTCCAAGCAGAGAGGGGTGCTTGTTCGTTGTCATGTTAAAAGTCCTTTGATCATTTTTGCCTGTCTAGCACGATACTATTGTACATATATAAACGTTTTCGAAAACAAACGAGCGTTAAAAATGAGCGTTTGAGCATAAATTTGTTAATCAAAGTCTTCGTTTTTGTTAAATAGCGCATCTTTTAACCGGAAAAGAACGCAACGAAAATAATTTATTTGTCACGAGGCCAGTGTTGAGAGCGCTCAAATTACCGATGTGAAAAAGAATGCACAACTGGTAAGAGGAGTTTTGTGAAGCTGCTACGTGCTTGGAGACTTATTGCACAGAACTTGTGTAGCAATTAACCCTAAAGGAGTAGCGGAATGTCAAATGTATCAAGGGATAGCAGTGATATAAAAAATACGCTGTCATGTTTGGACTTTTAGAAAAAATCGTCATCCCATTGGTACCAATAGGATGAGTTGAGAAGAGAATAAACGCTGTTAATGTCTTGTGTTTGTGAATCATTGCTTCGGCTTGTATTCAAATAAAAATTGTTTTTTTATTTCGTTTGATGCTAAACGTGATCGTTTTTCAGCTTTTTAGTTATTAGTTGGTTCGGAGCGAGTAGGGCAGGCGTAAATCGCCCTTTTTACGGTTAGTTTATGTTCTAATTCGAGCCTTTGTTTCAAAGGTTTCGAATTGGAATGCTCAAGTGAGAGGTTTGAATATCAGTTTCATATTAACGAATCTTGAGTAAAGTTGAACGATGATCTAATTAATGCTCATATAATTTACTGTATTTACTTATATTTAATCCATGTGCAACATTTGTCACAGAAATAAAATCCTAACTTCATACAATTCATGAACTCTCGAACGAAGATTTATTTTGTTTCGTTCGCTCCTTTTGTGTTTTTACCATCGCATACAAAATAATGAGGTTCCTATGTTTGGAATATTCAAACCTAAGGCGCACATTGATCGTCTGTCCCCTGGCAGCATCGATAGCACCTACTCTCGCCTCCGTTGGCAACTCTTTATCGGTATCTTTGTTGGCTACGCCGGTTACTATCTAGTTCGTAAAAACTTCAGTTTGGCGATGCCTTATCTTATCGAGCAAGGCTTTAGCCGCGGAGACTTAGGTGTCGCCTTGGCAGCTGTTTCCATTGCATATGGTCTCTCTAAGTTTCTAATGGGCAGCGTTTCAGACCGCTCCAACCCTCGCTATTTCCTTAGTGGCGGCCTATTGATGTCTGCATTAGTGATGTTTTGCTTTGGCTTTATGCCATGGGCGACTGGTAGCGTCACTGCGATGTTCATTTTGCTTTTCTTAAACGGTTGGTTCCAAGGGATGGGGTGGCCTGCTTGTGGCCGAACCATGGTGCACTGGTGGTCACGTAAAGAGCGTGGTGAGATCGTTTCGGTTTGGAACGTGGCGCACAACGTGGGTGGTGGCTTGATTGGTCCACTATTTATTCTTGGCCTGTGGGCATTTAACGATGATTGGCGCACTGCATTTTATGTTCCTGCATTTTTCGCCACGTTGGTTGCTGTGTTTGTTTGGATGACGGTTCGCGATACCCCTCAGTCTTGTGGTCTGCCTCCTATTGAAGAATACAAAGACGATTACCCAGATGACTATGACAAGTCCCATGAACAAGAAATGACAGCGAAGGAAATCTTCTTCAAATACGTCTTCAACAACAAACTTCTTTGGTCGATTGCAATTGCAAACGCATTTGTTTACCTAATTCGTTACGGCGTACTGGACTGGGCACCTGTTTACCTAAAAGAAGCGAAGGATTTCTCGGTAGATAAATCGTCATGGGCTTATTTCTTATACGAATGGGCTGGCATTCCAGGAACACTATTGTGTGGTTGGATCTCTGACAAATTGTTCAAAGGTCGTCGTGCACCTGCTGGTATCTTATTTATGGTGTTAGTGACAGTTGCAGTGATGGTTTATTGGTTTAACCCTGCAGGCAACCCAACAGTAGATATGATGGCGCTTATTGCAATTGGCTTCCTAATCTATGGTCCGGTTATGCTGATCGGTTTGTACGCACTTGAACTCGCTCCGAAGAAAGCCGCAGGTACTGCCGCTGGTCTTACTGGTCTGTTTGGATACCTGGGTGGGGCAGTTGCCGCAAACGCGATTTTGGGCTACACCGTAGACCACTTTGGCTGGGATGGTGGCTTTATCATCTTAGTGGGTTCTTGTATTACTTCTATCGTGTGTTTGATGTACGCCTTCTTAGGTGAACGTGCGCACCACGAGCAAAAAGAGCGCGAGAAGGAAGCGCTAGCGTAATATTTATTTAAAGAGGCAGTGGAATACTGCCTCTTCGCTTTATCAAGGAAATAACAATGAAAACAAAGTCAGTATGTCTTACTTTTTTAGCACTTAGCCTTTCTGCTGGTGCGATTGCGAAGCCGCTTGTCATTGCGCACCGTGGCGCATCGGGCTACTTGCCTGAGCACACGCTAGAAGCCAAAGCACTTGCTTACGCAATGAAACCTGACTACATAGAGCAAGATGTGGTAATGACGAAAGACGACCAGTTGGTCGTGTTGCATGACCATTATCTCGATCGCGTAACGGATGTTGCGGAGCGTTTTCCTGATCGTGCACGTAAAGATGGTCGTTATTACGCGATTGATTTCACTCTGGCGGAAATCAAATCCTTGCGAGTTACCGAAGGGTTCAACATCGATGAGAAAGGCAACAAAGTAGCGGGCTATCCAACCCGATTCCCTATGTGGAAATCTGATTTCACCGTGCCGACATTTGCTGAAGAGATTGAGCTGATCCAAGGCTTAAACAAAACGCTGGGTTATGACATCGGTATTTACCCAGAAATTAAAGCGCCTTGGTTCCATCGTCATGAAGGTAAGGACATTTCTAAAGCAGTACTTAAAGTCTTGAAGCAGTACGGTTACGGCTCTCAAGACGACAAAGTCTACCTTCAGTGTTTTGATGCGAATGAACTTCAACGCATCAACAGTGAACTCATGCCTGCAATGGACATGGACTTAAAGCTCGTTCAGCTTATGGCTTACACGGACTGGAACGAAACTATGGTGTACAAAGGTGACAAGGCAACACCATACAGTTATGACTGGATGTTCGAAGCCGACGGCATGAAGAAAGTAGCGAGTTACGCGGAAGGAATTGGACCTTGGAAGCCGATGTTGGTGGATGATAAATCAACCAAAGACAATATCATCATCAAGCCGTTGATGAAGGCTGCAAAAGACGCTGGCTTGCAAGTGCATCCATACACGTTCCGCGCCGATCCAGGACGCATTCCCGCGTACACTGACAGCTTTGAAGGCATGATGGATGTGTACTACAACCAAGTAAAAGTGGATGGTTTGTTTACTGATTTCCCAGATAAAGCGGTCAGCTTTTTAAATCAGTAATCACGCATTTTGCTGTAAGCTAAAAATCCCCCAACAGTTTCCTGCTGGGGGATTTTTCTTAACTATTTATTAGTTGTTTTTATGCAGTTCGCTGTTCAGTTCAACCGCGCTCTTGTTAGCAAGACATTCGATTTGACCTGTTACAGAGTTACGACGGAACAGTAGGTCAGACACACCAGCAAGATCGCGTGCTTTCACTACTTCTACTTCTTGGCCAGCAGAATCTAGCATGCGCACTTTAGAACCAGCAGTTACGTATAGACCTGATTCGATGGTACAACGGTCACCCATTGGGAAGCCAAGACCTGCGTTCGCGCCTAGTAGCGAGTTTTCACCGATAGAAACCACCACTTTGCCGCCGCCAGATAGCGTACCCATGATAGATGCGCCGCCGCCGATGTCAGAGCCGTTACCAACCACTACACCAGCAGAGATACGGCCTTCAACCATGCTCACGCCAGTTGTACCCGCGTTGAAGTTGATGAAGCCTTCGTGCATTACCGTTGTGCCTTCGCCAACGTGTGCGCCAAGACGTACGCGAGAAGTGTCAGCGATACGAACGCCAGTTGGTACCACGTAGTCCACCATTTTAGGGAACTTGTCTACACAATCTACGCTTAGTGCACGACCCGCTAGGCGAGCTTCGATTTGACGCTCTGCTAGTTCAGGTAGGTCGATTGGACCTTCGTTAGTCCATGCGATGTTGTGTAGTAGACCGAAGATGCCGTCTAGTACCGTGCCGTGCGGTTGAACTAGGCGGTTAGAGATAAGTTGAAGTTTTAGGAAACCTTCAGCAACGCTTTGTGGCTGCTCGTCAGTTGCAAGGATAACCAGTACAAGTGGTTGTGCTGATTCTGCTGCTTTTGCTGCGAAAGATGCGTTTGCCGCATCGCCGTTTGCTTCAAATGCTGCTGCCAGTTCTGCGCTTTGTGCTGCAGAGATCTCGATAGCTTGGTTGCCTTGCTCGTAACCTGCTACTGCTGCTAGTGCGTTAACAAGCGCTTCGCTTGGGTTAAGAACTGGGTTTGGGAAAAACGCTTCGATGATTTTGCCGTCGCGGTTTTTAGTTGCCGTACCAAAGGCTAGAGAGAAGAAAGCCATAGTTGATCTCCATGTGTTGAGTCTTGTGTCTCGTCTGTTCACTGACAAGAAATAATTAAGTTGTCAGTCATCATAAAGAGAGTATTGGGGAGTTTAAAGAGGGGAATTGGAGAAAGTCCGTAGATGGATACCTTTTGTCTTTTTAGAGATATGTTTGTCTGATGAGAAATGTGTCGCAAAAGCCTTATCAGACCGATTTGGGGTAAAGACAAAGTGAAGTTGAAGAAGGGGGCTTAGCAAAAAATAAGGGGAGGACCGAAGTCACTCCCCCTACACTGGGTTTGTTGGATTTACTGGCTTTAGATTGTAAAGCGATAAATCGATTTAGAGACTTAGCTCACCGACCTCTACTGCAAGTGCAACCGTTGCACCTACCATTGGATTGTTGCCCATACCGATGAAGCCCATCATCGCTACGTGTGCAGGTACTGAAGAGCTGCCCGCGAATTGTGCATCGGCGTGCATGCGACCCATAGTGTCGGTCATGCCGTAAGAGGCAGGACCCGCCGCCACGTTATCTGGGTGTAGAGTACGACCAGTACCACCACCTGATGCCACAGAGAAGTAAGGCATGCCTTCACGGTTACGTTCTGCTTTGTAGATACCTGCTACAGGGTGTTGGAAGCGAGTCGGGTTGGTTGAGTTACCGGTGATGCTCACGTCTACTTGCTCTTTATGCATGATAGCCACGCCTTCACGTACATCGTCTGCACCGTAGCAAAGGATCTCACCTCGTGGACCTTGGGAGAAACGGCGACGTTCTACTTCCACTAACTCTCCAGTTTGGTAGTTGTATTGAGTGCGTACGTAAGTGAAACCGTTAATGCGTGAGATTAGGTAAGCGGCGTCTTTACCCAAGCCATTTAGGATCACTTTCAACGGATTTTTGCGTGATTTGTTTACGTTCAATGCGATTTTGATTGCGCCTTCTGCCGCTGCGAATGACTCATGGCCCGCAAGGAAAGCGAAACAGCCACTTTCTTCATTCAGTAGGCGAGCCGCCAAGGCACCGTGACCGATACCCACTCGGCGTTGCTCTGCTACGCTGCCCGGTTTTGTGCAGGCTTGAAGGCCTTCACCGATGATGTTTGCAGCTTCTTCTGCTGTTTTTGCACCGCGGAAAATCGCCAAAGCAGTGCCTAGCGTGTAGGCATCGGCAGCGCTTTCAAACGCGATAGGTTGAGTGTCCATAACCAGCGCTTTAGGGTCGATACCACGATCCATACAGTATTGGTAAGCCTCTTCCAGAGAAGAAAGTTGCATTTCGTCTAATGTGCGACGTACAGATTCAGTAATTGGAGTGTTCATAATCTCTTTCCTCTTGGTGGCAATTATTGTTGGCGTGGGTTGATGGTAGATACGGCTTCGTCAAAACGACCGTAAGTCCCCGTTGCGTTGTCTGCGGCTTCTGCTGCAGGTACGCCTTCGTTGATGGCTTTCATCATCTTGCCGAGGTTGAGATATTGGTAACCAATCACTTCTTTGTTTTCGTCTAGCGCGAGTTTTGTTACGTAGCCTTCAGCTAACTCCATGTAACGCACGCCTTTTGCTTTAGTTGAGTAGCTAGTACCCACTTGGCTGCGTTGAGTTTGACCAAGGTCTTCCAGTGCCGCACCAATTTCCAAGCCGCCTTCAGAGAAAGCAGATTGAGTACGACCGTAAACAAATTGAAGGAAGATTTCGCGCATCGCGACGTTAATAGCATCACATACCAAGTCGGTATTCAGTGCTTCAAGAATGGTTTTGCCTGTTAGGATTTCTGCGGCCATCGCTGCTGATTGAGTCATGCCTGAACAGCCGATCGTTTCGATCAAAGCTTCTTCGATGATGCCGTTTTTGACGTTAAGGGTCAGTTTTGCTGCGCCTTGTTGAGGAGCACAAGCGCCAACTCCGTGGCTAAGACCAGAAATCGCGATAACGTCTTTTGGATTGATCATTGCGCCTTCAACAGGGATCGGTGCAGATGCATGAAGCTCGCCGCGTTGAATCGGGCACATTGATTGGATTTCGTGTGAATATTGCATAATGTTTTCCCAGTGTACGATATCCAGCCTATTTGTCAGTCTCAACGGCGTTGACTGCTCTTATTCGCTCCATCAAATAGAAAACTATGTTCAGGAGGTTCATGCGTTTGTCGCCTTGTTGAGTTAACAACTATTTTGGATATCTTTTTAATTTTTGAGAAAACAGGAGCGGGGTTGGAGAAGAGTTGAATTGCTCACTACAGAACTCTCGCTTTCACAACATAAGCGAAAGCACTTCCAACAGGGCTGACCTGTTTTCGTTTCTGTAGGAGTTATTAGCTTTAACAGCGGTTCGAATCTTTCGATTCCGGTGGCACCCCATCACCGGACCCATTTAGACTAGATCTAAGTCACACTAATCCGCAACATGAAATTTAGAGCAATTTGGGATATTAAATCGGTTCTTTATATTCTCAGAGATATATGGAGATAAACGGAAGGAATAAAAAAACGCCGCATAATGCGACGTTTTTTCTAAACAAATAAGAGGCTTATGCAGCGTCTTCTTGCTCGCTATCTTCTTCAACAGCTTCAAGCTTCTTTGCTTTTTTTGGTGCAGGTTTACGTTTTGCACCAAGAGCGTAAAGCACTTCTTCTTTGTTTTGCGCAAGGAACATTGCAAGATCTTCTTGCTTACCTTCGTCTTCTAGAAGTTCACTTTTACCCAGCAGTGAGAATAACTCGTCTGCCATATCCAGCATTTTGTCGTATGCGTCAGCTTCCGCTTTAGAGGTAAAAGTCATTTTCTCTTCTCCATTGCGTTCTACCACGTACTTGACGATTACAGCCATGGTTGGTCCCCTAATTTGGTGTATTGATACTGGCTTTTTATACAGTTTTTGACCAATCAAGTCTAGCGACAAGCCTCAGAATGAGAGACACGTACAACTAACTGACTAGCATTTAAACTATCTTGGTTTCACTTTGCGGATTTGTCCGCCAAAGGAAGGTTTGTTGGTCGCTCCCAATCTTGGCAAAATTCGATAAACGTTTTGAGCAATGGGCTTTGATATTTCTCTTTATGAACCAGTAACCAGAAGCGACGTTTCATATCTAAAGGCATGTCGAGCAGTTTTACGCGGCCGTCACGAATAGCAGGTTCTGCAGACAAACGTGACAAACAGCCCAAGCCTAACCCTGCCGATACTGAGTTGATCAACGCTTCGGTGGTATTGAGCTGAAAAGCTTCATGCCAATGTTCCAAGCGCGGCGCGACAACGCGCATAAAAAATTCGCGTGAACCAGAGCCTGCCTCTCGCAATATCCATTCACTGTTTTCTAGCTCGGTTAAGTTTACTGGCCCTTCGTGCGCGGCTGGGGAATTGGGCGCGCAAATCACGCACATTTCATCTTCGCTAAACTGGGTAGACTGCAATTCAGGGTGAAGTGTTTTGCCTTCAATGAGGGCTATGTCTAACTCGTAATCGGTCAGCATGTCGCAGATTTGTGCGGAGTTAGAAATGAACAGACTTTGAGAACGATGGTTCGTTTGCTGACGAAATTCGCTAAGCAAATAGGGCGCGACTTGGTTGCCAATGGTGTCGCTGGCACCAATGCGAAGTTGGCCCGATAGCGCTTGGTCACCATCGAAAATGCTCTCGATGTCCTTGGCTCGGTTGAGTAATTCATCCGCCAGTGGCAGTAGTTTTTGACCTTCTTGGTTCAAAATCAGTCGGTTATTAACACGATCAAATAAGTGATGGCCGATCTGCTTTTCTAATTCTGAGAGTGCCATGCTCACTGCGGCTTTCGATAAAAAGAGACTATCAGAAGCCGCTGTGAGCGTTTTGTGCTGCGTGATCGTCGTAAACACTTTCAGTTGTTTAAGAGAAATGTGACTTGCCATACCCCACCGTTAAGTAATTCTGAACGTTTGTTTTAAATAATTAGATATATCGGAACGAAGTGCAAGCGTATTATACGTCTCATCAAGAGTGAGTCTGGTTGAGGTCATCATGATTCAAAGAACAAAAGCAAAAGTAATGGGAGCGCCAACTCCAATGGCGGGTTTGGCTCTTGGTATTGCAAGCTTGGGCTGGAGTTGGGAAAACTTCGCCGAATTACATGGCTACGGACAGTGGATTAGTGCGGGTATCGCGAGCATATTGTTGGCTATATTGGCAACCAAGTTTTTGCTACATAATCATCTATTGAGACAAGATCTTGCTCATCCGGTTGTGGGCAGCGTGGTTCCGACATTTGCGATGGGCACTATGGTGGTATCGAACTCTCTCGGCCATTTTTACCCATTAGCTGGCGATGCGCTTTGGCTGATTGCGGTGGTTTTGCACATCGTATTCTTGGTGAGCTTTGTTTACCATCGCGCCAAAGATTTTGAATTGCACCACATGGTTCCTAGTTGGTTTGTACCGCCTGTGGGTATCATCGTTGCGGATGTGTCTTTCTCTGGCAACCCGATGCTAGCACCAGTGGCACAAGGTGCATTGATGTTTGGTATGGTGGCGTACGCGATCATGTTGCCGATGATGATTTACCGTTTCATGTTCACCCATGAAATTCCGGATGCAGCGAAACCAACAATGGCAATCATGGCAGCGCCAGCAAGTCTATCATTGGCAGGGTACTTAACGGTCACTGCGACACCATCACCAGTGATCATCGCTATGCTATTTGGTATCGCGGTATTGATGACAGCCATCATATATCTCGCGTTCTTTAAATTGCTTAGACTGCCATTCAGCCCTGGCTATGCAGCGTTTACCTTCCCGATGGTGATCGGTGCGACGGCGCTGTTTAAAATGGCGAATTGGATGGAGTTGCAAGGATTGGCTGCGCACTATGTTCAACAAGTGCGAGGCTTAGCTGGCCTTGAGTTGATTGTGGCAACATTTGTTGTCTCTTATGTGGCCTTACAATACATCAACAACTTGTTGATTCAGCCACGCTTGATGCACGCTCATCACGCTTAAATAGCAGATAGGAAAAAGCCTCTTGGTCTTACAACCAAGAGGCTTTTTTATTTCAATCGGCGTCGATGTTGGACGCTAGCCTTTTTTGTAAAATCGCGACATCTCATCCAGAGAATGACGAATAATATCGACAGGAACTTTCTGTTCTTTCTCGACTTTTAACTGGCGATTCAGTTGCTGAGAGTGCCCGCCAGGGTTGACCACAAGCATCAGTTCTTTGCCGACCAATGCATAGTTGTAGTAGCTGCCTGCAATATACCAATCGCGAGAGGCAGAGCTATCAAACAAGTTATGACCAACGCTGTATGAACTCGTTGTGCCTTGAACGTCAAACAGCGTATTCATCATGGTTGGCACGACGTCAAAATGGGTCGTGCGGTAATCAACTTGCTCTGGCTGACGATTTGGCATGTACACGTAAAGAGGCACATGCACTTGAACGTCACTGTAATTACCCGTGTGGCCCCAATAGTTCATCTTATGGTCATTAAACTCTTCACCATGATCTGATGAAATCACCACAATGGTGTTGTCTAAGTCGACGTTTTTCAGCACATCACCAATCAAGCTGTCGATGTAGTACAACGAGTTCTTGTATCGATTGTGGTAAAGCGAAGCGTCAAAATCGTTGTTGAGCAAAATGTGGTCAACGCGTTCCCAGTATGGTTTGAATTTCGCAAATTCAGGTTCAGGAAACACCGTGCCGTGGGCGGCATCGTAGAACAGAAAACCAAAGTACGGCTTGTCGCTGTCCTGCTTTTGGAACTCGATGAACTTGTCTGTTATCTGCTGATCGCGCTCGACAGCTGTTTCCCCAGTTTGTTTCAGGGTCAAGTCCGACACTTTTTTGAATACCGTGCGAGAGAGTGGCGGGCTGGTGAGCGGTGCTGAGCCAAAAATGCCCATGCGGTAGCCTTCTGCTTGCAGCGTATCCATAAACACAGGAGAGCGTTGACTTGCGTAAAAGCTTTCCCAGTAGGTTGCTGGCAAGCTGTAAAACAGGCTGAAAATACCCGCTTGAGTTGAGTTGCCGCCGCTCATATGTTGTGTGAAATTCACCGTTTTTTCGGCGAACTTGCTGACATTTGGCATGACTTCCGGCGTCGCATCACTGTAGCGCCACGCGTCAACCAAGATAAACAAAACATTGGGCTGTTTCTCTTTGCTTTGCACTTGAATCGGCGCAAGCGGGTAGTTGAGTGAGCTACGTTCAATGTTGGTTAACTCTACGCGGTTCTTCGATGCAATGTTCTCATCCACTAGGTCGTGTTTGTAAATAAATTTACGAGCCGTCAGCGGGTAGTAAAGTGGCCAGTTATTCGAAAACTGACTGACTTCATCGTCGTAAAGTGCGTTTTTGTACGCATGAATCATCTGCGTGCTAAGCAATACAGCAAACCAAACGCTGATCAAAACGAACTTAGCTCGGCTTTGTGCCAGTTTATTACTTACCCAAACGGTACAGGCGAGCCCGATCACCAGAACGGCAACTTCACTGACGAAGATAAGCCAACTCATCCAAGAAATATCGAAGACATCACCGCCACCTTCGAAAAACATACGGATTAATAGGGCGTTGATGTGAAGTTTGTATTGCTGAAAAACGAGGATATCGACTTTAAACATGATCAATAGACAGATCGCGATAGCGATCACGATACCTTTGAATGCTCGAGTCGGTAGAAAAGAGAGCAATAAACTCAACAACATAAATGGAAGAGCGATCAAGCCCAGCCAGCCATATTGAGTCGAAACCAAATAGTAACCTTGCAACAAGGTTAGCGGTTCATTCTGATTGTTAGACAACACAAAAGGATAACAAGCGATCGACAGGTACACTGCAAAGCAAGCAAAAAAAGCAATCAGCCAAGCGCTGTTGGAAGACAGTTTGTGAAACATACTTTTTGTTTGTTTATAAATTATGGGTAGAGGGAGTATAAAACAGTGTTTTTTATTATGGAATAGTTGCGACGAATGTCACATTTTGTATGGAAGTGTCAGACTTGATTGACATGTGAAAATTCAGAAGATTCATACTCTATTTGAGTGATATATAACCTTTTGTTTTTTCCGAACGCGAGATCACTGCGGGTTTAAATGGGGCTGTGCTAAGCTAGCTAACAGTTTCAATCGGCGCTCGGTATCCCCAATTTGTTTACTGTTTATCACTCCAACCAAGTTGACGTTCTTAAGTCACTCCTTGTCGAACTGATTCGAATCAGTCCGCTGGAAAACCCGTTCGAAAAAGAACAAATTCTGGTTCAAAGTCCGGGCATGTCCCAGTGGCTAAAAATGGAATTGGCCAAAGAGTTTGGTGTTGCCGCGAACATTGATTTTCCGCTTCCTGCTACCTTCATTTGGGAAATGTTTACGCAGGTGTTGCCAGACGTGCCAAAACGCAGTGCGTTTAACAAAGAAGCGATGACGTGGAAGTTGATGCATCTGCTGCCGGGGCTTCTCAACCAAGACGTGTTTTCGCCGTTAGCGCAGTACCTCAAAGATGACAGTGATCACTCTAAGCTGTATCAGCTGGCTGAGAAAATTGCCGATATTTTCGATGGTTA
Organism: Vibrio sp. 947; assembly: GCF_033339115.1. Lineage (NCBI taxonomy): Bacteria > Pseudomonadati > Pseudomonadota > Gammaproteobacteria > Vibrionales > Vibrionaceae > Vibrio > Vibrio sp. 947. The sequence continues at coordinate 259,413 of NZ_JAWOTX010000005.1, forward strand.
CTTGGTGTATCGTCCGGAGTGGATCGCAAGTTGGGAAGCTGGGCTGAGTGTGCCAGAGCTGGAAGATGAGCATCCGTGGCAGCCGATCTTATGGCAAGCGTTGTACGATCACACTGTGTCATTAGGACAGTCTCCATATCACCGTGCCAACCTTTATGAGCACTTTATCGACACGTTAGAGAGTTTTAACGGCAATTTTGACCATTTACCCAAGCGTTTGTTTGTTTTTGGCATTTCTTCGTTGCCGCCTCGCTATATGGATGCGCTAAAAGCAATTGGTGAACACATCGACGTGCATCTGATGTTCACCAACCCGTGTCGTTATTACTGGGGTGAAGTTCGAGATCGCAAATATCTGGCTCGTTTGGCGGCGAAACATCGTCAGCACGTTGTGTGGCAGGACGATCACTCGGAAGTGCAAGGTGAAACTGAGCAACTGAAAGGATCACTGGAAGATAATGTGATCGATGAGCTGCACACCGATGTGGTCGGAAACAGTCTGTTGGCATCCATGGGTAAACTCGGGCGCGACAATATGTATCTGTTGTCTCAGCTGGAATCTCATGAAATTGAAGCCTTTGTTGATGTTGAGCGCGACAGTCTGCTCCATCAATTGCAAGCGGATATTCTCAATCTTGAAGAACATCAAGATGACCAACAGATTGAAAACAGTCATCACAAACAAGTGGTTAGCTTGGGTGATAAATCACTGAGCCTACACGCTTGTCACAGCCCGATGCGTGAAGTGGAAGTGCTGCATGATCAACTGTTGGCGATGTTCGATGCTGACCCAACGTTAAAACCGCGCGATATTATCGTGATGGTCGCGGACATCAACGCTTACAGCCCTGCGATTCAGGCGGTCTTTGGTAACGCGCCGGGTGAGCGTTTTATTCCATATTCGATTTCTGACCGAACCGCCGATCAAGAGAGCCCAATTCTGGCCGCATTTATGCAGTTGGTGAACTTACCCAATACGCGCTGTTTGGCATCAGAACTACTCGAACTTCTGGAAACTCCGGCGATATTAAAGCGTTTTGAACTCAGCGAAGGTGATTTCTTACAAGCTAAACAATGGGTTGAGGAATCGGGAATTCGCTGGGGGTTGGACGCCAATACCGGACGCGAATTTGAACTGCCGGAAACTCGTCAAAACACATGGCAATTTGGTATTCAACGCATGTTGCTTGGCTACGCGATGCCAGAATCCGCAGGCTTGTTTGAAACCGAGCAAGGCAGTTTGTCTCCGTACAACGAAGTGCAAGGCATGGGCGCAGAGCTGGCGGGCAAGTTGGCACACTTTATCCAACAAATTAGCACTTATCGAAGCAAACTTTCTCATGTTCAAACTATCGATGGTTGGCGAGAGACTTTGGTTTCACTGCTGGATGACTTCTTCTCGGTTGAGTTAGAAGGCGAAATGGCGCTCAAATCCATTCGCGATACGCTCAGCCAACTCAAAGAGCAATTAGCTGATGCCGCATTTGATGATGCGTTATCGCCGTCGATCATCAGCCAATACCTTCAAAACAAATTATCTGGCACACGAGTCAGCCAGCGCTTCCTTGCTGGTCAAGTGAACTTTTGTACCCTGATGCCGATGCGCTCTATTCCGTTTAGAACCGTTTGTCTACTGGGGATGAATGACGGCGTGTACCCACGCTCCATGCCGCCAGAAGGCTTTGACTTGATGACAGGAAGAACCAAACCGGGCGACCGTTCGCGCCGAGATGATGACCGTTACCTATTCCTCGAAGCGATGTTGTCTGCACAGCAAACGCTCTACATCAGTTATGTTGGCCGTTCAATCCAAGACAACACCGAGCGAGTGCCTTCGGTTCTGGTTTCTGAGCTGATGGAATACTGTCACCAAAACTATTGTCTAAGTGGTGATGAAGCGTTGCCCGTTGATGAGTCTGGCGACAACTTATTAAATGCGTTAGTGAATACCCACGCCATGGTGCCGTTTAGCCCAAGTGCGTTCCAAGGCATGCACGCCAGCTACGCGAAAGAGTGGATTCCAGCGGCATTGACTCAAAGTAGTCAATCGCAAGGCTATGTTCGTCGTGATTTTAATCGGGCATTAGACGACTATCTGTTAGGAGCGACGTTCCCACTTGAGCTCGACTTAGTCGAGTTGCAACGTTTCTGGCGCTTACCTGTGCAGTATTTTTTCAATCGTCGTTTAAAAGTAATCTTTGAACCGCCGCTACCGGTGATGGAAGACGACGAACCCTTTGTTTTAGGTGGTTTGGAAAGCTATCAAATGCGTGATGAGCTGTTAGAAACCTTGCTTGAAACGACATTGATGCAGCCAGAGAAAAAAACAGAGGTGCTTAAACACTTTATGAGTCAACAGCGCGCGCAAGGCAAACTGCCGGTGGGGGCGTTTGGTGATATCGAATTTGAAACTAACCGAGTTCAGGCGGAAGAGCTGGTGGATAAACTGGCGTTTTTATCTGGTGCGCCTCAAGACGATTTGGAAATCGACCTGACGTTTGATTCCTTGTTTGAGCGAAATGAAGGCGAAGAGAAAAACGTTCGCCTAACAGGTTGGCTAACTCAATGCTACCAATCCGGTTTGATTCGCTATCGAAGCGGTAAGATTCGATCGCAGGATTACCTTGCAGCGTGGATCGATCACCTTGCCATGTCGGCGTCGGGTCATGCTAAGAAAACCCACATCATTGGTTACGATCGTAAAGAAGGCGCGCTGCATTTGATCTACCCAGAAATTGCCGATGCGCAGTATGCCAAACAGCTACTGACTGAATTGGTTCGCTTGTTCTTCGAAGGCATGACTAAGCCTATGCCTTATTTCCCGAAAACGGCGTTGGCTTGTGTTGAAGCGGGCTTTAGCCGCGGTCAGTGGGTCGATGACGAAGAGAAATCTTTGAAGAAAATGGCTGACGCATTCAATGATGGCTTCATGAGCCCGGGCGAAGGCAGTAATGCGTACATCTCTCGAATTTGGCCTGCTTGGAATGATGAGTTGGCCTCAGAAGTTCGTTTGCTGACAGCATTAGTACTGCAAGGTGCGCGCTTAGCGGTTCAAGACGCTGATGATGTAAAAGCGTGATAAAGAAAGTTGGATAAAGAGAAGGAAGAGTAGGGTGGCCGTCAGAAAATCATTATTTTTTGTAGGGCGTTCGCTGTACGGCCACAAGGTCAGAGGGACCATGATACTTTTGTTTAATTCATTTGAGTTGTGTCGCCAAAAAGGTTTGGCTTATCTCGTGGGGCGCATACTAACGGTACGTCTTATGGATAACCGTGAGAAAGATCTCACAAAGCTCTAAATTATCCAACTTGTTAAACATATTAATAGAATTTTTAACTATAGATCACATTTATTAGGTGATACGTCCTAGTAAATAATCCGGAGAGATTCAGCGTTATGGATCAAATGTCAGGTGCAGAGTGTCCTCTACATACGTTAGACCGCACAGAGCAACCTCAACCAACGCCACTAGAACCGATGACGTTTCCTCTGCATGGTGCGAGGTTAATCGAGGCATCAGCAGGTACAGGTAAAACCTTCACTATTGCAGGTTTATATCTGCGCCTTTTGCTTGGTCACGGCAGCGCGGAAACTCGACATCGCGTACCGCTTACGGTCGACCAAATCCTGGTCGTAACCTTTACCGAAGCGGCAACTGCGGAATTACGCGATCGTATCAGGGCAAGGATCCATGACGCGCGAATCGCGTTTGCGCGTGGACAGAGTTCCGATCCGGTGATCCAACCTTTGCTTAATGAGTTTGACGATCACAAGCAAGCCGCAGAAATTTTATTGCAGGCAGAGCGTCAGATGGACGAGGCGGCGGTCTACACCATTCACGGTTTTTGCCAACGTATGCTAACGCAAAATGCGTTTGAATCTGGCAGCCGATTTAATAACGAGTTTGTGACCGATGAAAGTCACCTAAAAGCGCAAGTTGTAGCCGATTACTGGCGTCGCAATTTCTACCCGTTGCCATTTACCGTGGCTGGAGAAATTCGCCAGCTATGGGGCTCTCCATCTGCGTTGTTGTCTGACATCAGCAATTACTTAACTGGTGCGCCGTTAAGCCTTTCTGTTCCAGCAATGAAAGGCAGTTTGGCTGATCTTCATACTGAAAATTTGAAAAAAATTGATGAATTAAAAGCACAGTGGCGAGAAAGCCAAGATGACTTCTTAACGCTGATTTCAGATTCAGATATTAACAAACGCAGCTACACCAAAAAGTCTCTGCCGACGTGGTTGGAGGCGGTAAACGCTTGGGCAGCAACGGAAACCACAGGTTACGATTATCCAGACAAGCTGGAGAAATTCGCGCAAAACGTCTTGTTGGAAAAAACACCGAAAGGCAGTGCGCCGCAGCATGCGGTATTTGAAGCCATTGAAACATTTCTTGCCAATCCAATCAGCTTAAAAGCGCCACTGCTTGTTCATGCGATTGAGCATTGTCGTGTGATGCTGGCCAACGCGAAAAATCAAAAACAGTGGCTCTCTTTCGATGACTTGCTGACGCAACTCTCTGCTTCTATCGATACGGACGAAAGCGAGCTTTTAGCGGCGCGTATTCGTACTTTGTATCCTGTCGCAATGATTGACGAGTTCCAAGATACCGACCCGCTTCAATACAGTATTTTCAGCCGTATTTATCTGAACAACCCGGAATGTGGTTTGTTTATGATCGGGGACCCCAAGCAGGCGATTTATGGCTTTCGTGGCGCAGACATTTTCACTTATATCAAAGCGCGTAACCAAGTAAGTGCCCACTACACGTTAGGAACCAACTGGCGTTCTAGCGCAGATATGGTGCAGGCGGTAAACCAAGTATTTGCTTTGCCAGACAGTCCATTTATCTATGATTCGGATATTCCGTTCTTACCTGTTAAGTACAGTCCCAATGCCGAAAAACGCATTTGGACTATGGGTGGCCAAAAGCAACCAGCGCTGACTTATTGGTTGCAAGAAGCGGACGATAAACCGCTACCAAAAGGCGAGTATTTGACTCGAATGGCAGAGGCGACCGCAAGCCAAATCCAAACCATTTTGACGCAGGCTCAACAGGGGCAAGCGTGTCTGGTGAATGGCGAAAAACAGAAAGCGGTTCAAGCGGGCGATATCGCGGTGTTGGTTCGAACAGGTAGTGAAGGTCGAATGGTCAAACAAGCGCTGGCAGACCAAGGCATTGCCAGCGTGTATCTGTCTAACCGAGACAGTGTGTTTACCAGTTCGGTGGCGCAGGATTTACAGCGTTTGCTGCAAGCGGTGCTGACTCCAGAAAATGACCGTGCGCTGCGTGCAAGTCTTGCTTCTGAGCTGTTTGCCCTCGACGCAGCAAGTTTGGATGCACTTAATAACGATGAAGTGGTGTGGGAAAACGCCGTAAACGAATTCAAAGAATATCGCAAACTTTGGGTTCAACGTGGTGTGCTGCCGATGTTGCGCGCGGTGATCAGCAAACGCCATATTGCCGAGCGATTACTAGAAGAAGGTGCTAGTTCACAGGGTGAGAATGGTGAGCGAGTACTTACCGATTTAATGCACATCGGTGAACTGCTTCAACAAGCCAGTAATGAACTGGATAGCGACCACGGTCTGCTGCGTTGGCTCGCTCAGTCTATCAGTGATGCGGAAAACGGTTTGGGTGGCAGTGATGACCAAATCCAACGTTTAGAATCGGAACGTAACTTAGTGCAGATCGTAACTATTCACAAATCAAAAGGCTTGGAGTATGACCTCGTGTTTCTGCCGTTTGTGTTCAGCTATCGAGAAGCCAGTGAAGCCAAATATTACGATGCAGCCAATGACCGCACGGTACTGGATATCACTGGCAACGATGCGTCCATGAAGCAAGCGGATAAAGAGCGTTTGGCGGAAGACTTACGCTTGATATACGTGGCACTAACGCGTGCTGTTTATGCGTGTTTTATTGGAGCCTCGCCTTTGCGCAATGGTCGTTCGACCAAAGAGCCAACTGGCGTACACCGCAGTGCGATTGGCTATTTGATTCAGAATGGTCAAGAAGGTGGCATTAACGATTTGCACCAAGGTTTAACAAAGCAACAAGACGAGCTTGATTGTGTCGTTGTGGCCGATCCGCCGCAGCAACTCGAAGAGAAGTACGTATCGCCACAAGAAGAAATACACGATCTTAGCGCGAATGAGCTGCAAAACCCTATCGATAGAAACTGGCGCATCACCAGTTATTCTGGCTTGGTCAAGCAAGGCTCTCATCACGCCGAGCATGATGCCACGATTGAGATTACGGGTTTTGATATCGACTCATCTGAAGAACAAGACGAAGCGGATTTGGTGGAGCCAGAGCGTTCTATTTTTACCTTCCCTCGTGGTGCGCGTCCGGGTACGTTCCTGCACAGCCTGTTTGAGGAAATTGAATTTACTCAACTAGCCACGACGGAAGAGAATACACAAATCATCCTTGGCTTGATGGAAAGCGAACAGCTCGATGAAGAGTGGTTGCCCATTTTACAGCAACTGATTGATACCGTACTCGCTACGCCGTTGGATGGTAAGTCTTTGCTGCTGAATCAAAAAGCACCGTCGCAACGTTTGGTGGAGATGGAATTTTTGTTGCCGATTGAAGTTTTGTCTGCACCGGCGTTAAACCGAGTCATTCAACGTCACGATCCGTTGTCGGCGAAAGCGGGGGATTTAGGTTTCCAAACCGTGCAAGGCATGCTCAAAGGTTTTATCGACTTGGTGTTTGAACATCAAGGTAAATACTACGTGCTTGACTGGAAATCGAATCATCTTGGCGACGATGTGACGCACTACCATGGTGAGGCTCTGAAATCGGCCATGGCGGATCACCGCTACGATTTGCAGTACCAGATTTATGCGTTAGCACTGCATCGTTTCCTACGCAGCCGATTGGCGAATTATCAATATGATCATCACTTCGGTGGCGTGTATTACTTGTTCTTGCGCGGTATGGATGGGCAGAGTGACCACGGCATTTTTGCCGCGAAACCAACCTTAGAGTTCTTACAAGAGATGGATCGTTTGATTGATGGTCAAGCACTTGAAACGCGCTCAACTCAAGCCGGGCAGATGGAGCTACTTTAATGACGACAAATCGCAATCTTCATTCTGGCCAAGATAGTCTATTGGTAGTGCTGGAACGCTTGGCGCACAAAGGTGCTATTCGTCAGCTCGACTACCAATTCGCCTGTTTTATTGATTCTCAAACACATGATGAACAGTCGGACAGCCAAGCACTGGCGTTTATCGCTGGTGTTGTCAGTAGTGAGCTCGGTAAAGGACATATCTGTCTGTCTCTGTTCGATGCACAAGGGCAATCTACGGATTTAGCCAGTAAGCTAGGGCTGTTTGGTGAGTCGGCATTGGCGCTTAATACACAGTTGCAAGGCATAGACTGGATTCAAGTATTACAAAATTCCAGCGTGGTCGGCGCGCAAGGAGAAGCCTTGCCTTTAATGTTCGATGGTGAGCGTCTGTATCTGCATCGCTATTGGCATTATGAAGTGACACTGGCGGAAAAGCTCAATCAGCTGGGCGCCGCAGTTAACTTGCAACCACAAGAGTTTGCGCGATTATCCGAGTTGCTCAACCATTTATTTGCACGCCAATACCATTTTCTGTTTAACGCGTTAGGCAAAGCAGTAGAAGCGGGAAGCAGCAACCAAGTGTTGCGTCAACAATTGGTGTGTGACCACCTTGATGTGGTCGCAAGCGAATCGTTGGATTGGCACGCCATTGATTCCGTGCTTAGCAATGCGCGCAAGGTTCAGGATTTACAAACACTGGATGAACTCGTGCCACTCTCGGCTTGCGTGAACTGGCAAAAAGTCGCGGCGGCAGTTGCGTTAACCCGTCGATTTGCTGTGATTTCTGGTGGCCCAGGTACGGGTAAAACGACGACAGTAACCAAATTGCTTGCTGCTTTGATTGAACAGGCGACGCAAGAGAAAAATCTAACCATCAAGCTGGTGGCCCCGACGGGGAAAGCGGCGGCGCGATTAACCGAGTCCATTGGTAAAGCAGTGCAAGAACTGCCAGTTTCTCCGGAGCTAAAAGCCAAAATTCCGACTGAATCAAGCACCTTACATCGGTTGCTGGGTGCGATTCCTAATAGCGCAGAATTTCGTCACAACAAGCAAAATCCACTGCATTTGGATATTTTAGTTATCGACGAAGCGTCGATGGTCGATTTGCCAATGATGTACAAAGTGGTTGATGCCTTACCGAAACATGCGCGGCTGATTTTGCTAGGTGATAAAGACCAACTTGCTTCAGTTGAAGCCGGGGCCGTGTTGGGTGATATCTGTTCGTTCCATGCATTGGGTTATGGCAAAGAGCAGGCGTCAGCCATCTCAAAACTGACGGGTTTCGATACTTTAGCCCATACGGGTAACAGTGCATCTAGCATTGCCGATAGTTTATGTATGCTGCAAAAGAGCTACCGATTTGATGCTCGCTCAGGCATTGGTCAGTTGGCAAAAGCGGTTAACTCCGGTTCTGCTGCGAGCGTAGATAACGTCTGGGCGCGTGACTTTTCTGACATCGAACATTTCGCGCTAAGTAGTCAACATTACAACCAAATGATGCAGACGTTGGTGCAGGAATACGGTCGTTACCTCAAACGCATTGGACAACAGGAAACTGATCCTAAAACCGGAGAGCCAGAGTCGCTAACGCACAAAGCCAAAGCGGTGTTAGATACCTTCAACCAATGCCGATTGCTGTGCGCGATCCGTGAAGGTGACTTCGGTGTGGCTGGGCTAAACCAGCGCATCGAGAAAGCGCTCGCGGCGCGCAAGTTCATTCAAGTTCAGGATGAAATTTGGTATCACGGCAGACCCGTCATGGTTACGCGTAATGATCACGGTTTAGGTTTGTATAACGGTGATATTGGTATTTGCATGCGAGATGACACTGAAGAAGAACCGCGTTTGAAAGTCTTTTTTGAGTTACCTGACGGCAGTGTGAAATCGGTCTTACCGAGCCGAGTACCTGAACATGAAACGGCTTACGCTATGACCATCCATAAATCGCAAGGCAGTGAATTTGATTACACCCTGATGATTTTGCCACCAGACTTTAGCCCGATATTAACCCGTGAGTTGATTTACACAGGCATTACCCGCGCGAAAAAGCGTTTAGCTCTTTACGCCGAACTCAATGTTCTGAAGCGAGGCATTAAGGTGAAAACCACTCGCGCGAGTGGGTTAGTAAAGCGGCTTACGAATTAATTTTTACTTGTGATTGTGACATTTTCGAAGATGATTCTTTGTGGCGGGTCTTATATTTGCCATTTCGTTTTCATGCAAAATGGATTGTTATTGAGTAAGGCTCTTTCTTAGCGATATATTTCTCCTTTCTCATTCACATATCAAAGGCAGCTGAATATGGGATTGCTCGACTCGTCTTTTCTAACCTTCTTTATCGCCGGAGGAGGTACGTTTTTATGGTTCGTTATTATCGGAGCAATTTTTATATTTTTTATACCACTAAAGGTGAAGCGGTTTGCTTTTTATCCGAAACATTATTCAGAAGTAGAGTTAGCTTTAGTCTCGGGTTTTCACTTTGGTGCTTTAGTACATGGTGTAGGCTTAGTTGCGGCGGTCGCTTTACCAACTTTAGCGAGGAGAAGGGGCTTTGCTGATATTCATCAAGTTTGCTCCGGTCTATTCATCGGAATTTGCCGTATTTATATAAGCGTTTTATTGCTTCTAGCTATGATCACTTTAGGCCCAATGGTGGTTTGGATGTCTATTACTTGAGAGCTGGAATAGAAGGTCGGTGAAGTTTGCAGTTATTAGAAGTTTCTTTTATTACATTTTTTGTTGCAGGTGCTTTGTTAGTTTTTTGGTACCTGATAGTAGGTATTTTGCTTATTGTTATCACGCCGCAAAAAGTAAAGCACTATGCGTATACTAGTGAGCACTATACAGATATTGAGCTTGCTTTAGTTTCTGGATTTCACTTTGGGGCCTTAATACATGGATTAGCTCTTGTTGCCGCAGTTGCATTTCCTAAGTTGGCCAAAAAAAGAAAGCTAACAGATATTCGTAGAGTTTGCCCAAAGTGGTTCATAAGTATTGGGCTAGTGTACTGGACTATTTTAATCTTTATCGTAGTCACTATTTTTGCATCTTTGTTAGCTATGATTTTGTTTTGAATTAATTACGTACGTAAAAAGAAGACCGAGCTTATGGCTCGGTCTTCTTTTATGCATGTTTTGCAAACGCATTGGTAAAAGACACGCTGCGTATTTTGTATTGCTGTTGATAAGCAAGAATAAAATCTCGGATAGCGTCATTTACGGGGAAAACACAGTGGACGTCTAGGCCTTCTAAAAACTGATTGTCAGCCATATCCCAGAAGCTTTGAAGCGAATTACAAATGATTGTTCTCATAACAGTGCTCGTCTCGGCTTATTTAAAGTCAGATTAACAACTGTCCTTGGTGTGCAATACGGAGCTAACTAGTTTTTCAATTGCCCAGTATTTTAGGGTGAAGGCTACATTACATCACCTAGATCCATTCGTATTGGTTAAAAACCAATCACTAGCGAGCAGAGTATAGCCAACCAAATGTATATTTAAAAGATAAAATTGGAACAAAAATCAAGCAATGGTTTGCGCATGTCTAAGTTGGGTTTACATGATGACCCGCTAGTCCGGAGTAGGGGTTATGTGTGGCCTTACTCCTAAACAAACTCGTTCCTAAACAAACTCGTTCCTAAACAAGCTCGATGTGCAGGGTTGAGCGTTAATGAACTAAATCCTGCCCTTTGAGGTTAGTTGGTATAGTGGAACGTTAAGTTTCGCTCCCTGATTTAAGGTTAAGCTATAAATCTAACGCTAAGATTTTGGACTTACGCTGGAAGTTATATAACCCTTGTTTGGCTCCAGGCAAATAGTCGACACTGACTTCGTAAAAACCTTGCTCTCTAAACCAATGCAAACTGTGTGTCGTGAGGACAAAAATCTGATCAATGGTTTCGGATTTAGAACGATGTTTCATGTAGTTGAGCAGTAACAAACCTCGGTTTCCATCACGATAGTCAGGGTGAATCGCTACGCAAGCCATCTCAGCTTTACGTTCCTCTGGGTATGGATAAAGGGCAGCACAGCCAATAATCAAGCCGTCTTTTTCGATGATGGTAAATTTTCCTATCTCTTGCTCTAGCTGCTCTCGAGAGCGCCTAACGAGTACACCTTGTTCTTCTAAAGGGCGAATGAGGTCTAAGATACCGCCAATATCGTCAATATTAGCTTGCCTCACTTGTTCAGCACTCGCCATAACAACTTGGGTACCGATACCGTCGAAAGAGAACAACTCCTGAATTAAGGCGCCATCTACTTTATAACTGATCAAGTGGCTACGAGGTACTCCGGCACGGCAAGCGGCAATAGAGCCTTTAAGAAAGCGCAGTGTCCCAGTGTTGTAATCTAGGTCAGGAGACGTATTTTCAGAGAGCATTTTGATGACATGCTCCGCCTCAATTGGCAGTAACTCGGCGACAGCATTACCGTTGTCATCAATGACACCTTGTTCGGAGCAAAAACCAATCAGCTTATCCGCACCCAGCTTTATCGCCAGTTGTGTCGCGACTTCTTCAGAAAGTAAGTTAAAACACTCGCCAGTCACAGAGCTCGCAATGGGGCCAAGTAGCACAATAGAGCCTTGGTCGAGCGTGCGATTAATCGCGTCGGTGTCAATGCGGCGAATACGTCCACTATGGCAATAGTCCACACCATCATCAACGCCGAGTGGTTGGGCAATGATGTAGTTTCCGCTAACGACATTGAGCTGGGTACCTGCCATCGGAGTATTGTTGAGGCTCATTGATAGGCGCGCAGTAATCGCAAGCTGAAGTTGTCCGGCAGCTTGCATAACAACAGATAAAGCCGATTCATCCGTAATGCGGATATTTTTGTGGTAAGGCGTAGTGAGGTCTTGTTTTTCTAGCAGCTGATTAATTTGAGGACGTGCACCATACACCACCACGACTTTGATTCCGAGGCTGTGCATGAGTGCTATATCATTAATAATATTGCCAAAATTTTTGTGTGCGACGGCTTCTCCGCCCAGCATGATCACCATGGTTTTTCCGCGGTGAGCATTGACATAAGGTGTTGATTGACGGAATCCTTTTACGAGAGCAGTACTACGAATTTTCACTACAGCCATTCCTTTGTTTAATTATGTTAAAATAATGCCTTTTTATTCACTTGGTGGCAAGGTGAAATTTTGGAATAAAGCACAAACATATTGAGGTAGGTTCTTGGTCCCGTTAAGAGGGAAGGTTACAATGGTGGCGTCTTTCCTCAATACGTGAACCTCATGTCTTCTGCTGTTAATAAGAATGCTGCGATCACTGCTTCAAATCTGTCAAAAACGTCATCTAAATCAATGCTTCGTAAGTGGCTAGAGCGTTCTCTCATGCTTATAGCGATAGTTGGAACCGTTGTCGTGTGCATGCTGTATAGTGATTTGATTACTCGAACCATTAATCCGCCCATTCCCAAATCGACAATTTATGGTCGCTGGGTTGAGCAAGATGTTGCGCCTTATGCTCGTGAAGAATTTGTGTTGAGTGAGCGCGGTGTTACCGTAAATGGTTCTACAGTGGCGACCAGTTTTGAATTCGATGGGGATTCGTTTTCGTATCGAGTGGGTTCAAATGAGCGGAACTTCAATTTTGTGGGTAAGCAGCATGCAGAAATGAAGCTGGATGCCAATGCACATTATCTACCTGTATTCCGTTTAGAGGGGCGTGCAAGGATTGCGGTAAGATAGTCGTTTTTATCTTTGTCTGTTAAGCAGAGATCTCTTGCGTCTGTGAGTCACATGGATGATCACAATTTCATCTCTCAATCAGTAAATCTTACTTTCAAACATAATCCGGACAATTCCGTAATTCTTCCGCTGCTATCATGTTGTATTAACTGAATGAATTCACAACGAGTAAACGGATTGGCTTAGCGTTGAAACATTTTGTCGTTGCTTTTCAATTGCACCGTATGCATTTGTTTGCCATCCTTTTGCTATTCTCTTTTACGGAAAAGACACGTGTTAAAAAAACTCCTTCCTATTATCTCTTTGAGCCTACTCTTTGGCTGTGCTCAACAAAATGATCGTGCTCAGCAATATCTTGATGGTGAGTTTCCTCAGATCCTCAATCAAGTGGATGTGGTTGAGTCTAACAAACCACGCGATTTTACTGAATTTAACAAGCAAGCTGAGCAAGTGGTGATAAAGTCACCATCCATGGCGAAGATATACCAACCGCTATATCAACGATTAAGTGAGTGGGCGCAACAGAGCGGAGATACCAGTGCGTTGAGTGCGTTTGGCATTCAAGCCGCGCAATTGGGTGGTGGTGATAAAAAAGGTAATGTGCTGTTTACCGGATACTTTTCTCCCGTGATGGAGCTGCGTCATACACCAAACGACATTTTTAAGTACCCAGTTTATGGCAAGCCAAACTGCTCATCAGATTGTCCGACTCGTGCGGAGATCTACAACGGGGCATTAGATGGCCAAGGTTTAGTGCTAGGTTATGCGCCTAACCGTATTGACCCGTTTATGATGGAAGTGCAGGGCAGTGGCTATGTGCATTTTGAAGATGATGATACGTTGGAGTACTTCGCGTACGCAGGGAAAAATAATAAAGCTTACGTTAGTATTGGCCGCATTTTGATTGAACGTGGTGAAGTGCCGCGTGAAAAAATGTCTCTCAAAGCGATTAAAGAGTGGGTAATGGACAACGACGACGCAACAGTACGCGAGTTGTTGGAGCAAAACCCTTCTTACGTCTTCTTTGCGCCAAAAGCGGAAGCGCCAGTAACGGGGTCGGCTGGTATTCCTTTGTTACCAATGGCCGCGGTCGCGGGTGACCGTTCTATCTTACCAATGGGGACTCCAATCTTGGCGGAAGTGCCACTGCTGAATGCCGATGGTACGTGGAGTGGTGCGCATCAACTGCGAATGCTGATCGTTTTAGACACTGGTGGTGCTGTAAAACAGAACCATTTGGATCTGTATCATGGCATTGGTGCGAGAGCAGGAACGGAAGCAGGGCACTACAAGCATTTTGGTCGAGTTTGGAAACTTGGGCTGGAAAACTCACCAACTCAAGCGCCTTGGGCTTTGCCGCCAGAAAAGCTACAATAGCCATCCAAGAAAGAGGAACCGCCTCTTATCTAGACATTTCATCAAAGAGTGCGTATAAATCGCACTCTTTGTTTTTCTATCGATCATCTGGACTTCAATATGCGTGAACTCGATACCCCAGCATCTGACAGCTACAATCAACGCTTTGGCGGCACTCGTCGTCTTTATGGCAACAGTGAAGTGGACATTCTTCGCGCTGCACACGTTTGTGTTATTGGTATTGGTGGCGTGGGTTCATGGGCGGTCGAAGCGCTGGCCCGTACTGGGATCGGTGAGTTGACTCTGATTGATATGGATGATGTTTGTGTCACGAATATTAACCGCCAAATTCATGCGATGACGGGCACCGTTGGCCAAAGCAAAATTGAAGTGATGGCCGAGCGTGTCAAATTGATCAACCCAGAGTGTAAAGTCAATCTGATTGATGATTTCATCACGCCAGACAATCAACATGAGTACTTAAGCAAAGAGTTTGATTACGTGCTAGATGCGATTGACAGCGTAAAAGCGAAGGCGTCTTTGTTGGCGTATTGCCGCAGCAACAAGATCAAAGTGATCACCACGGGGGGCGCTGGTGGTCAGGTTGACCCAACGCAGATCATGGTCGCTGACTTAACGAAAACGATCCAAGATCCTCTAGCGAAGAAAATCAAAGACACCTTGCGTCGTCATCATAACTTCCCTAAGAATCCGGCTCGTAAGTTTGGTATTGATTGCGTGTTTTCAACCGAGCAGCTGAAGTACCCTCAAGCAGACGGTTCAGTGTGTGGTGTGAAGTCGACAGCGGAAGGTCCAAAACGTATGGATTGCGCTAGCGGTTTTGGTGCGGCGACTGTCGTAACTGCAACGTTTGGCTTTGTCGCGGTATCGCGAATCGTTGAGAAGTTGATTTCAAAATATAAGCAGTAAACTAGAAGAAGAGCGCATCATGACAGATTTTCCCGTTTCTCCATTTGGTACAGATATCACCAGCGAAGACATTGTAGCGACTATGCAGCAATTTAAAGGCTGGGAAAATCGTTACCGTCAGGTTATTCAGTGGGGTAAAAAGCTGCCAAAAATGCCAGAAGAGCTGAAATCAGAACAAGTTACCGTTTCGGGTTGTGAAAGCTTGGTGTGGTTAGTGAGCCAAGAGCAAGATGGCGTTTGGCATTTTTGTGCGGACTCCGATGCGCGTATCGTCCGTGGATTGATTGCCTTGGTAATGGCAGCTTATGACGGTAAAACGGCCGATCAAATTCAAGCATTTGATATTGATGCTTATTTTGATCAGCTGGGGC
Source organism: Vibrio sp. 947 (assembly GCF_033339115.1). Lineage (NCBI taxonomy): Bacteria > Pseudomonadati > Pseudomonadota > Gammaproteobacteria > Vibrionales > Vibrionaceae > Vibrio > Vibrio sp. 947. Next base: position 274,854 of record NZ_JAWOTX010000005.1, read on the forward strand.
TTGTCTCCCATTTAAGCCCGTCACGTGGTAATGGCTTGAAAGCTATTGTAGAGCAGATTAAGCAAGTCGCCGTGTAACGAGTTATTTTTCCAACTCTTAAAAAACGCCGAATAGCCCAGCTGTTTGGCGTTTTTTGTATCTGAGTTGAGATATTTTTTGCATATGGATAAAAAGTATGCAAATGGTCGACTATTTTAGCGTTAATTAACCATTCTATTGATCCTGGTTCATTATATTGCCCACTTGGTTTTTATAAACTCAATTGTATTTAAAATTTGTCTATATTAGATAATAGACATATGCCCCATCCGCTCCTATTCCCCAATGTGGAAACACACTTGGAAGCGATTGGGTTACTTAGATACAAATGCTAGGAACCTCCCTATATGCAATTCACCTTGGAACATGCGCAAGACGTGTTATCCGGAATGCCAGACCCCACTTTTATTCTGAGTGAAGATGGTATCTATATTGATGTTTTTGGAGGAACAGATAAAAAAGCCTATCACGATGGAAGCAATTTGATAGGTGAGACGCTGCACAGCGTACTCGAGAAAGATAAAGCTGACTGGTTTATCGAGCAGATCAATCGATCACTGAAACAAGACAGTATTGTGACGGTCGAGTACAAGATGTGCGCCGACAGCATTCAGGGAATAGATGCTAACAGTGGGCCAAGAGGCGACCTATACTACGAAGGCAAGATCTGCCCACTCGCTATAAAATACCGAGGTCGTCGCGTTGTCCTTATTCTTACACGCAACATCTCCAATCGCCACCGAGTTGAAACCCTTCTTCGCCATCAAAGCCAAATTGATGCTCTTACCAACATCTACAATCGACGTGTCTTTTTCGAAAAGCTCACAGAAGAGGTCATTAAAGCTCAAGAGCCGAACTATCACTCCGCGTTGTTATTGTTTGATTTGGACTTTTTTAAAGTCATCAATGATAAACGTGGTCATGATGCGGGGGATTATGTCTTAGAGACCTTAGCTGATTTGGTTTCTCACTTACTCGTCAAAGACGAAATTTTTGCAAGAGTCGGAGGGGAGGAGTTTGCGATTATTTTGCCAGAAACTTCTCTGTCGGCGGCGAAAGAGGTAGGAGAGGAAGTACGTTCCCACATTCAAAATTGTCAGTTCGAATTTGAAAAGATTGAAATTCCGGTCACGGTGAGTGTAGGCGTGGTGGAAATAGGCAGAAATGAAACCACCAAACGTTTGTATGCGCATGCAGATAAAGCGCTTTATGCTGCGAAAAGAAATGGCAGAAATTGCGTGGCGACTCTGGATAGGCAGATGGAGTAACCTTGTTGGTTACTCCAAATCAAACCGTTGGCGTTATAGCATGTCGACGGCTTTTTCTACGGCGGCGATGAGTCTTTCCACATCGTTCGTCGTGTTATAAATACCAAAAGAGACGCGTACCGTGCCTTTCACATTTAGCGCATCCATCAATGGGTGAGCGCAGTGGTGTCCTGCTCGTACCGCAATGCCTTGTTGATCGAGCAGCGTCGCAATATCTTGGTGATGAACGCCGTCCATGACGAACGTCAGTACAGAGGCATTCGGTTGATAGCCTAGAATATGAATGTCATCCAAAGCGCTTAGTGCTTGGTAGGCCTTATCCTGAAGCGCATGGAGATGAGTCTCTACTTCGTGATGGTCAAAACCTTGGTACCACTCAATGGCTTTCGCTAGAGCAATCGCGCCCGCAACGTTTGGTGTGCCCGCTTCAAATTTTCCAGGAAGTGCAGAAAACGTCGTTTTTTCGAAAGAAACGCGTTCAACCATTTTACCGCCGCCGTGCCATGGTGGCATGGCTTCCAAAAGTTCAAGCTTGCCGTATAAAACCCCAATGCCTGCTGGTGCATAAAGTTTGTGACCTGAGAAAACGTAGAAATCGATATCTGATGTCGATAAATCAAGTTGCTCATGTACGATGCCTTGCGCGCCATCAACTACAACAACCGCGCCAACGTTGTGCGCCAGTTCAGTGATTTTTTCGATAGGTTGGCGTGTGCCTGTTACGTTGGTTATTTGTGCGCAAGCAACAAGTTTACAGCGGTCAGACAGAAGCGCCTCAAATGCACTGATGTCGAACTGGCAATCTGATGTCATCGGAACTTTAATGACTTTAGCACCCGTTTGCTCTGCCACGATTTGCCAGGGCACGATGTTGGCGTGGTGCTCCATCTCGCTAATCAAGATCTCATCACCTGGTTGTAACGTGCTACGGGCGTAGGTTTGAGCAATTAAGTTCAGTGCTTCGGTTGCGCCCCGTGTCCAAATGATCTCTTTAGAGCTGTTTGCACCAATAAAGCTTGCCACTCGTTCTCGTGCCGCTTCAAATTGGCTGGTGGCATTAGCCGTTAAACTGTGGCTGCCACGGTGAACATTGGCATTTTGCGCACTGTAGTAATGACTGATGACATTAATCACACATTGCGGTTTTTGCGTTGTCGCTGCGCTATCTAGATACACTAAGGGCGTATCGTTGACGGATTGATTTAGAGCGGGAAATTGCTCACGTACAGCATTTACGTCAAACATTATTCTTCACCAAGCTTGTGGTAGTGCAGAGTAGGCAGAGGGATCATTGGTTCAGCAACTGACCATGCGTGTTTTTTACCTGAGAGTTGAATGATTACTTCCATCGCGAACTCTAAAGCTGTACCCGGACCTTGACTAGTGATCAGGTTGTGGTTGATATCAAAGGTCACGCGTTTGCTGCGCCACTTCTCTTCCGGGATATGTGACTGAAAGCTCGGGTGACAGGTCATCAGTGATTGTGGGAAAAGATTATGGTGTTGCAATACCAACGCCGGTGATGCGCAGATAGCAGCAACCAATTTTCCCTCGTAGATGTGCTGCTTAAGGATTTCTATCATCACCGTACTATCACGGAAAATTTCTGCACCACCAACACCACCAGAAAGCGCTATGGCATCAAACTCATCATCAGCGATATCGACCAGCTTACAATCTGCCGTTAATGTGACTCCGCGAGAAGCTTTCATCGTCAATGAGCCATCAAAAGCAGCACTCGCTACTGTAACGTCATAACCCGCGCGAACCATCATGTCGATGACGGTGACGGCTTCCATTTCTTCGGTGCCTGGAGCGATTGGTACTAAGATTTTCTTACTCATTGTTCTGTCCAGCTTTGTTCTATTTGTTTGATGCGTTGGTAAAGTTTTAAATTCTCAGGCGTATTGATGCGATGTTTCTTGGCAGCCTTTAACAAGTATCCGGTTATAAAATCAATTTCCGTTCGACGCTGATGGAATACGTCTTGTCTCATTGAAGAATAGTTCTCAGCTGTGGCGTTCACCACTTGCATTACCGTATCGAAAAGAGAGCGAAACTCGATAGCAATACCTTCTTTACTCATTACTTCAACCAGTTCTTGAGTGATGCTTTCGAGTTGTATCTTAAACTCGGGCTTCGCAAGTTCACCATTCTTACACTGGAGAATCGCAGTCAGTGGGTTAATCGCGCAGTTGATCGCTAACTTAGTCCATAACGCAGATTGGATGTGTGGATTCCAAATGGCCTCTGGAAGGGCATTATGCATAACATCTTTCAGAAAAGTGCACTGCATTCCTTTGTCATTATAACCACCCGCTTGCGTTGTTCCGTGACCGGTATGCAATACGTGTTGGTTATCTGGTTTGTATGCGCCGTGCGTCGTTGTTGCGAGCACTATCGGATTGTTTGGCACAACCTTCTCCAAGGCAGAGGCAGTACCCATACCATTGTGCATCAGCATGATAATCGTGTCTGTATTGATATGAGGGAGCAAAGGCTGAATGGCGTCTTCCACTTGCCAAGCTTTTACCGTGATCAAAATGAGGTCCGCTTGATTTACGGAGGAAATATCTTGATTACTGAATACGATTGCGGGTGTGTCATCCAACTGAAGTGGTTGTTGTCTCTCTGAACTTCTTCCCCACAATGAAACATTGTGCCCGGCAAGCTTAAATTTTGTTGCCCAGAGTGAGCCCACCGCACCTGGACCGAGGATAAGGATATTCACCAAACGCTCTCATTAAAAAGGTTTGCTGCAAGGATAATGAGGGAAAAAAGGAAAGCAAATAAAAATGGCGCCGAAAGGCGCCATTTTTGAGCAAACTTAGTGGTTCAATTAGAACTTGTAAGTTACAGCTAGGTAGTGGCTTACACCAGTCGATTCTAGCTCAACACCTGGAGCAACTTGTAGACCGTCTTTTACGCCATATACTTCTTTGTATGCTTTCAGGCCGTAACCAACCGCGAAGCGATCTGAGTGCCAGTAAATGCCGTTGAACATTGCACCACCGTTTGACGCGGTAGTACCAAATTTGTTACCAGCATCATCATCCATACCGAATTGGTAATCAATGTAACCTTGGTAAGAAATGAATGAACCATTGTCGAAGAAGTAGAATGGTTTGAACCAGTTAGTCGAGATTTGGAAACCGTTCCAACCTTTGTTGTTGCCATCGTAAGTGCTGTACAGGTTTAGGCCGATTTTACCTAACCAAGGAACCATTACATCAGAACCTAAACCGATTTTCTGGTTGTTTACACCACCGTTGTTACCGCCCCATTCCATTAGAGATGCAATGTATAGCTCTTGAACTGGACCGAAAGATAGGTCTTTACCAGTTACGGCATCTAGAGACATACGTGGTGCAAATTTCATGAACATCTTGTCAGGAGCGCCGTTCTCAATTGACTTATCTTGGTTATCTTTAGTCGCTAGGTTAAATACGTCTACGTAACCGTATAGGTCGAAAATACCAGAGCGACCGCCAAATTCCATTTCTAGGTAATCGTGAGCGTTGTCGTCAGCGCCTTTAACTCGTGGCATTTCATCAATTGAGTACATGTAGTTGAACTGCATCCACTTGTAATCGTTTTTGTGGATATCGCCGTCAGAGTAATCTGCCGCCATAACTGGAGCTGAAGTAGCCGCTAGAAGGCTAAGAGCTAAAAGTGATTTACGCATAAGGGGACTCTCTATGTTTGTAATGATTCAGAACACGCAATCTATGCTGCGCTTTCCAATTGGCGGGAATAATAGCGATAAAAATCCCAAATGAAAGTGATAAAGGGTGCAAAACTGAACGTTTTTGGTGAGTTGTGTCACGAAATTATCTTTATTTACGGAACTTTTTGTTTGTTGCATTTGATTGCAATAAATGTGTGATTTGGATCGTTTGCGTAAGCGATTTTATGACTTTTTAAGCCAGTCGATTAACCAACATAAATCGTTAGTGATCGGAGTGATAAGGGATTCGTATGTATCCGTGAATCAAAGAGGACGTTTGAATGAAAGAAGTCATGTTATTCCCACTCACTTCAGTTGTACTCCCTGAGGGTAAAATGAATCTGCGCATTTTTGAGCCACGATATAAGCGAATGGTAAAGGAATGTAGCCTACAAAATGTGGGTTTTGGAGTTTGCCTAGTAGGTAGTGAAGGTGACCCTAAAGACGTGGGAAATGTTTCATCTATCGGAACTTTGGTCAGGATCGTTGATTTTGAAACACTCAGTGATGGTCTTCTTGGTATTACAGTCGCTGGTGAGAAACGCTTTGTTGTCAAACGAGTTCGTGCAGATGCGGACGGCTTACGCCATGCAGAGGTCGAATGGTTAGACAATTGGCAACATCCAGACAACTCACCAGATTTCTTCTATTTAAGCCAGCAGTTATCCCATGTTTATAAAGAGTTTCCTCAACTTGGAAACCTCTACCAGCATCGTTTTTACGATGACTCAGCTTGGGTGACCCAGCGCTGGCTTGAATTACTTCCTTTAGACTGCAATCTGTTCGAACAGCTCGTTGGCGCAGAGAACTGCATTCCTGCGTTGCAATTTCTGACAGAAGCCATAGAAGCCCCGACTAACAAAGAGGCAAGGATATGAAAGGATTTGGCAGAGCTGCGCTAACTATGGCGGCGGCATTAGGACTGGCGGCGTGTGGCTCCGACAGTGACACTATCGAGTATTCCAATTTACAAGCAGTGCACGCGTCTTCTGACGCGCCGCTTGCAAATGTGTGGATCAACGATAAACCATCATTAACGAATGTTGATTATGGTGTGGGATCTGGCTACGTTAAATTGCGAGAGGGGATGAATTCGATTCAGGTCGATGTTCAGCTCCCAGGTAATGAAACCGCGACCGTAATACCTAAAACAGAACTAGATCTTGATTCCGACCTCAATTATAACGTGTTCGTTGTTGGCGATGCCGATGGTTCGCCAAACCCAGTTGAGCCTTTAGTTGTGACTCGCAGCGCCGATTCAATGGCTGATGCCAATAGTCTAGATGTTCAAGTTGTTCATGCAGCTTCAGGCGTTCCTGCTGTTGATCTTTATGTCACTGAGCCAGGTGTTGCTCTTGCTAGCGCGACTCCAATAACTAACCTTGCTTACAAAGCTTCTACCGACGTATTGAACATCCCAGCTGGTGAGTATCAAGTTCGACTTGCCGTAGGAGACAGCGTTGCTTTTGACTCCGGCACAGTACCTCTTGCGGCTAATTCCAACTTGACGATTGCCGCTATCGGCACAGGAGATTCGAATAGCACGTCACCTGTCAAACTCTTGGTGTTGGACGGTTCGGGCTCTTCTATAATTGAAGATATGGGCAGCCAAGCTGAAGTAAGAGTCGGACACCTTGTCGATGGAGCGCCAGTCGTCGATGTTAACGTTAACGGGGCGGCCTTCGCTCCTCTTGCCGACTTAGCGTTCAAAGAGATTCGTGGTTATTTGGATCTTGCTGCTGGCGCTTACGATATTGACGTTTACGTGGATGGCACAACAACCAATCCGATCATAGATGTTGACGGGTTAATGGTTGCAGGTGGAATGGATTACAGTGTTTATGCAGTCGGTGTTGTTAGCCCAGCGATTGATATCGAAGCTCTGGTTATTGAAGATATGAGACGCGCTGTGGCGACTAGCGCGACATTGAATGTGACACACGCTGCGGCTAATCCTATAGCGGAAATGGTGGATATTTACCTCACTACGAGTGCAGGAATAGATGGAAGTGATCCAACTATTGCTAATTTTGCGTATAAAAATAGCGTACAAGGATTATATGTCGCTGAAGGTACATATTATGTAACGGTAACAGTGGCTGGTAACCCAAGTATTGTTGCGGTTGACTCAGCACCAGTCAATGTAATGAACGGTGTTGTGTACCAAGTCGTTGCCATTGATGATGGGAACAACGGTGGTTTCAACTTGTTGGTCGATGACGTGACCGATTAGGACGAATGGGAGGAGGAGACTCCTCCCACAAATTAAGGCCGATTATGATGAGTGATAGCCCGAAAAAACTGGGGCGCAGTGATTGGAACGATTACATGGATAAAGTGAAGGCTCGAGACAAAGATGCGTTCGCTTTTGTATTCCGTTTTTACGCACCCAAGCTGAAGCAATTCGCTTACAAACATGTTGGTAATGAGCAAGTTGCTATGGAGATGGTGCAAGAGACCATGGCGACAGTTTGGCAGAAAGCGCACCTCTATGATGGTGAAAAGAGCGCGTTATCGACTTGGATATATACCATAATCCGAAACCTTTGTTTTGATTTGCTGAGAAAACAGAAAGGTAAGGAATTACACATTCATTCTGATGACATTTGGCCGTCAGAGTATTATCCACCTGATCTTGTTGATCACTATTCACCAGAACAAGATATGTTGAAAGAACAGGTGGTTAAGTTTTTAGATATATTACCGAAAAACCAGAGAGATGTTTTACAAGCGGTATATCTTGAAGAGCTACCTCATCAACAGGTCGCGGAATTATTTGATATACCCCTCGGTACTGTAAAATCCAGGCTGAGGCTTGCAGTAGAAAAGCTAAGGCATTCAATGCATACGGAGCAACTATGAACAAACACCCAGATAACAGCTTGTTAGAAGCATACGCTTCGGGAAGCATTGATGCGGTTTCTGGTCTTGTGGTCGCAACCCATTTAGAAACATGCACCAAGTGCCGAGCTTATGTGAACCAAGTCGAAGCAAGTCAAGCGAACATCGTAAGTGACATACCTTCTGAGTATGTTTCTGAATTTGACGACATGTTTAATGACATCATCAATGCGGAGCCAGCGACTGATAATATCGTGATCCGCGACTCTGCTGCTGTTAATGTCGCAGGAAAAAGTTTCGCTCTTCCTAAAACTCTAGCGCGTTTCTCTGACCTCGTAGGGTCATGGAGAAGTTACGGAGGCAAGGTTTTTAGTGCTCAGATTGACCTAGGGGAAGACGCTCGTGTCAGCTTAATGTACATCGGGGAAGATGTGCAAATTCCTCAACATACGCACAAAGGCCTGGAGTCTACATTGATCCTGCATGGCGGATTTAGTGACGAGGATGGCCAATATGAAGAGGGCGATTTGATGATTAGAGACGCATCAGTGAAGCACAGCCCTTACACTAAGGCCGGAGAAGACTGCTTGTGTTTAACCGTATTGACTGAGCCGATGATCTTTACTCAAGGCGTGGCACGTATATTTAATATGTTTGGTAAAGGGTTATACCCATAGACCTCTTATCTTATATCTCGCAAAACAAAAACCACCGAATTCGGTGGTTTTTTATATGTTTCGTTAATGCTTGTGACGTGCTTTTTCCAATAGAGCATCAAAGTAATGTCGTAGCGAGTACAACATAATCAAGCTTGGCACGACCATGACAGCGGTAAGCACGAAGAATGTGCTCCAATCATTAAGATAATCCACTAGCTCGCCACTGAAAGAAGCAAGAGTCGTCCGTCCGAAGTTTCCTAGAGAAGCAAGCAACGCATACTGAGTTGCCGAAAATGCTTGTCCGGTTAGAATCGTCAAAAATGAAACAAAAGCGACAGTTGAGAAAGCAGTCGTAAAGTTATCGACAATAATCGTGGCTAAGTACAAGTGCTCGTTTGGGCCTACCGAAGCAATCCAAGCAAACATCAAGTTACTGGCAGACATAGCAATACCACCGATCATTAATCCACGTACAATACCAAACCTAACGTTGAACATGCTTCCGACAAAAGTAAAGAAGATGGTGGCTCCCCAACCAATCAGTTTGGAGTAATAGCCAATTTGTTCATTGCTAAAACCAATATCTTTGTAGAACGCGATCGACATCCTGCCCAAAAACGCTTCGCCAATTTTAAATAGGAAAACGAACAGCAACAGAGTAATCGCGACACGGACACCATTGCGATTAAAGAAATCAAGGAAAGGTTCCACAACAGTCACGGTAAACCAAGCTACGACTTTCGAACCAACCACTTCTTTGTGGCGTTGTTCAGCGGCAGACTGAAGTTGTTCGCGTTGAGTCTTAGGTTCACCGACTAAAATCGTAAAGACCATTAGAATGCCGACTATCACCGCCATCCCGTAATACACACCATTCCAACCGACACTGTCAGCATTAACAAACGCTAAATAACCCGGTAGTGAATAACCTGTCCACCAGCCAATGACCGCCATTGCAGAAGCTTGAGGCAGTTTAGACTCTTCTGACTTTGGGAAAGTATCAATACGAAAAGCATCAATTGCGATGTCTTGTGTCGCTGAAGCCGTTGCAATGCACAAGGCGAGTAGTGACGCAAACACCAAGTTTTCCGCTGGATTAACGCCGGCAATAAATAGGGTAGCGACGAGTACGATACTTTGGCAAAAGAAAATCCAGCTACGTCTTTGCCCCAGCAGTCTAAAGAGGACTGGCAGCTTCACGCGGTCAACCAGAGGTGCCCACAGAAAGTTGATCGCATAGACCGCAAAAACGCTACCAAAATAGCCAATTGCGGAGAGGGTCAAGCCGGCATCTTTTAGCCAACCTGACATGTTTGAGCCGATAAGAACCCACGGAAAGCCGCTAGAGCAGCCCAGCATGAAAACCCACATGAGTCGTTTATCGAGGTAACTTTTTACCGTTTCCAACCAAGTGATGGAAGGTAATGAAGACATAAATCAATCCAATAAAATGAAGCCGTTGAAAGAGAAAGCCCTTCGATTATTCAAAGGGCTTATCGTTTTGGCTATTTAAGTAGTGTAGCTTTGGTGATGACGATTTGCGTCTCTGGTACATCACGCATTCGGCCTACCGTCGTGGTCGGCTGCTGAGCCATTTTCTGGATAACGTCGAACCCCTCAGTAACCTCACCAAATACAGCATAACCTGGTGGTCGAGCGCCATAGTTGAGAAAGTCATTGTCGACTAAGTTGACGAAAAACTGACGAGTTGCAGAGTTTGGTGCATTAGTTCGTGCCATGGCGATGGTAGCACGGTCATTGTTTAGACCATTATTTCCTTCGTTTTTGATTGGCGCGTATGTTTTCACCATCTGCATATCTTGGTTAAAGCCGCCACCTTGTGCCATGAAGCCTGGGATAATACGATGAAAAATAGTACCTTCGTAGCTCCCATCTTCTACATATTTCAGAAAATTAGCGACAGTGATAGGTGCTTTCTCTTCGTTTAACTCAACCGTAAATGAACCAAGTGTCGTTTCAAACGCTACTTTTGGTCCAGCCCAAACGCTGCAGCTGAGTAATGCTAAAGACAGAATCGCTTTGCGTAACATTAGAAACGCTCCTGCATGTATTGACGAAGCTCAGGGTCATTGGCAATCTCTTTAAGCGTCAATGTCACCACATCATTCAATGTCTCTTCAATATCGGCATCAGAAGCACTCAATGTGCCAGAGCGCTTTGCTGTACCTGTATAAGTTTTGACTAGCTTGCCCTCAGGTGTCTCTGCTGTGATTTCCAGCACAACTTTAGCATCCATCTCATTTTCCATCACCGAATGCTTCACGTTGACCAACGCTTCTTGAACGCTCAATTCAATCGCGTTGTTGCTGTTTAGATCCGCATGGAAACCTTGAGATGAGAATTGCTTCTCTAATGCTTCTTCTAACGCAATACGTAAATTCTGTTTAGCATGAAGAGGAAGAATGTTCGAACGGCCGTTATCCACCAACGCCACGTACTGCGCTGCACGTACATCTTTGCTGGTCAAACTGTAAGTCTTGCCTTGAACAATTGGATTGGTGCTCAATGTGCTTTCTGGCATCAGGTTCAGCTGAGGTTGTTGAGGGGCTGAACACGCAGCAAGCAACGCAACCGAAGCCGCAAGTACCAATTTTCTCATTTTATTATTCCTTTTAACTATTTTGCTAAAGCTTATTTTGCGCTTAATTTAGCAGGATTTTTTGTAGCCTGTAAAATCACAAACTTATTGTTGGAAGCGATAAGTTTCACATTTTTATCGCCAAACAGACGTTTGAGTTTTGCGTCGTACCCGAGGTGACGATTTCCGATAACCAGTAAACGGCCATTTTCACTTAATACTTGTTTAGCATCGCAGAACATTTGCCAAGCAATATGATCGGTGATTGCCTGTTGTTGATGAAACGGTGGATTACACATAACCATAGAGCTGCTGCTGTGTTTAAAACCGTCCAAGCAATTGTTCGCTATGCACTGTATGTCTCTATTTTCACCAAGGTTGTCGCGTAGGTTCTGTTTTGCTGATTCAAGCGCCATAAAGCTTTCATCAACACATGTTAGCCGAGCATTTGGATTCAACTGACCAAATTTAACAGACAGAACACCATTGCCGCAGCCGAGGTCGATGACATTGTCTATCGAAGGGTCTTGAGGCAGGTGCTGCAGCATAAAGCGTGCACCTAAATCTAAACTTTCTCCTGAATAGACATTTGGCATGTTCTTGAGTTCGATATCTTCGCCATCAACGCGCCAAGTCGTGAAAGGCATTACTTCAATCGGAGGCTCAACTGTTGCTTGAGAAAACACCAATCTGTGCTTTTTCCAGGCCAAAGATGTTTTTGTTTCGCCTAAGTATTTTTCAAACAGTTTTAGCGTCGAAGTATGAATGTCTTTCGCTTTATTGACTGCAATGACGGGGCAAGAAGCCGGTAGCGCCTTTCTTAATTGGCTTAGTATCCACACTAGATGGCGGTTACTTTTGGGCAGTTGCAGCAAGACGAGATCAATATTGGCAGGAACGAGGTCCATCGTGGTGGCAAACGCTACTTTATTGCACTGGTTTTGCTCGAGATTTTGCTGTGCACCTTTATGTGAGATGAATGAATCACTCATTAGCGTTACATGGTGTTTTTCCGAAAACCAGCAGGAGAGGGCACCAAAGCTGTCATTAATCACGAGGATGTTTTGATTGTCTGGCAAAGCAAGCTCTTCAACATGATTAATAAGATACTCATCACCGGCATCCCACGCTTGTAGCGTTTCGTTACTACGTTTTGGGAAACGATGAAGTGTTAAGCTTCGCTCGTGAAGGTTCAGTTCGGTTTTCATAGCTAAATGTAAGTTGATTTAGAAATTAAGTGTTATTGTCGCAAATGATGACGTGTCGAGATACAAAAAGCTGTCAAATTTTACGAGTTCAGTGATGGCTGCTCTCTAGGCATGTTCATGGAGTCGAGCGCCTTGAGACAATATGTCTACAAAGTGCGTCAATAATGAGAGTGACGTTTGAGTGATGCATGTCTGCTTTACTTAGGTATATACTTATGGAATTCGCATCAATGAGGAACGAATATGATCCAAGAAATCATAGAGAAGAAACTACACAGTGAGCTGCAACCCAGCTATCTCAAAGTCATTAATGAGAGCTACATGCATAATGTGCCACCAGGCTCAGAGAGTCATTTCAAAGTGATTGTTGTGAGTGATTCGTTCGCGGGACAGCGTTTGATTGGGCGCCATCGTCAAGTTCATCAAATTTTGGCAGATGAACTGGATAACCACATTCATGCATTAGCTATTCATACATACACTGATGAAGAGTGGAAGCGTGAACAAGATGGCGCCCCTGATAGCCCGATGTGTATGGGTGGTGGTCACTAAAAACGCAAGATATAAAGGTGCAGAGAAAAGGTGGCTTAAGGCCATCTTTTTTCGTTTTACCTTCTTAAGGGACGTTAACGTGGAACAAATTCTGGTTAAAAAGTGTGTTAACAGTGTTTCAACAAATGAATGGAAATTGCAGAATATTTCAGGTGATGAATATCACTTTTCCATAAGATATGTATGGAATATGGCATTTGTGCGATGGGTCAAAGTTATGACTATTCTTTGACCTTTTAGACCTGATTCTACCGAAATAACCCCTCTATTCTAATGATTGATCATGGCATCAAGTTCCTAAAAAATGCTAGACTACGGCACCTGATAAATCTCGCGTATTCCTTGTGACGAGATTTTTAATAGGATGTTGCGATTTTGATGTTTAAAACAACATCAAAACCGGACACTGATGTCGTGTCTAAAAGTTACGCAATCAAAAGAATCTTTTTCCCGATAAAAGTAGTGCAAGTGCGTATGATTACAATAAAGAAGGGCTTGGATCTTCCTATCGCAGGAACTCCATCCCAGGTGATTAATGATGGTAAGACCATCAAAAAAGTCGCCTTGCTTGGCGAAGAGTACGTTGGCATGCGACCTACCATGCATGTCCGCGTTGGTGATGAAGTGAAAAAAGCGCAAGTTCTTTTTGAAGATAAAAAGAACCCAGGCGTGAAATTTACTGCACCAGCAGCCGGTAAAGTGATCGAAGTTAACCGTGGCGCTAAACGTGTCCTTCAATCTGTAGTGATTGAAGTGGCAGGTGAAGAGCAGGTGACATTTGATAAGTTCGAAGCCGCTCAACTTTCAGGTCTAGATCGTGAAGTGATCAAGACTCAGTTGGTTGACTCTGGCTTATGGACCGCTTTACGTACTCGTCCGTTTAGCAAGGTTCCTGCAATCGAGTCTTCTACTAAGGCTATTTTCGTAACTGCAATGGATACTAATCCACTAGCAGCTAAGCCTGAGTTGATCATTAATGAGCAACAAGAAGCATTCATTGCTGGTCTAGACATTCTTTCAGCCCTGACAGAAGGCAAGGTTTACGTATGTAAATCTGGCACTAGCTTGCCACGTTCTTCACAGTCTAACGTAGAAGAACACGTCTTCGATGGCCCTCACCCAGCAGGTCTTGCTGGCACCCACATGCATTTCCTATACCCAGTAAATGCAGAGAATGTGGCATGGAGCATCAACTACCAAGACGTTATCGCGTTCGGTAAGCTGTTCCTAACTGGTGAGCTATGCACAGATCGTGTTGTGTCTCTAGCTGGCCCAGTTGTGAATAACCCTCGTCTAGTTCGTACCGTAATGGGTGCAAGCTTAGATGACCTAACAGATAACGAGCTGATGCCTGGCGAAGTTCGTGTGATCTCTGGTTCAGTACTAACAGGTACACATGCAACTGGTCCACACGCATACCTTGGCCGTTACCATCAACAGGTTTCTGTATTACGTGAAGGCCGTGAAAAAGAACTATTTGGCTGGGCAATGCCTGGTAAGAATAAGTTCTCGGTAACTCGCTCTTTCCTTGGTCACGTATTCAAAGGTCAGTTGTTCAATATGACAACGACGACCAATGGTAGTGATCGTTCAATGGTTCCAATTGGCAACTACGAACGCGTAATGCCTCTAGATATGGAGCCTACTTTGCTGCTTCGTGATCTATGTGCCGGCGACACAGACAGTGCTCAAGCACTGGGTGCGCTTGAACTGGATGAAGAAGATCTAGCATTGTGTACCTTTGTATGTCCAGGTAAGTACGAGTACGGTACGTTACTTCGTGAATGCCTAGATACTATCGAGAAGGAAGGGTAATTTTCATGGCTCTTAAAAAGTTTCTTGAAGACATCGAGCATCATTTTGAGCCTGGTGGCAAACACGAAAAATGGTTTGCCCTGTACGAAGCTGTAGCAACAGTTTTTTACACGCCAGGTATCGTAACAAATAAAAGCTCGCACGTTCGTGATAGCGTTGACCTAAAACGTATCATGATCATGGTTTGGTTTGCGGTATTCCCAGCAATGTTCTGGGGTATGTACAACGCAGGTGGCCAAGCTATTGCAGCACTTAACCACATGTACGCTGGTGACCAACTAGCGACAGTTATCGCAGGTAACTGGCACTACTGGCTAACAGAAATGCTTGGCGGCACTATCGGTGCGGAAGCGGGTGTTGGCAGTAAGATGCTACTAGGTGCGACTTACTTCCTGCCAATCTACGCAACAGTATTTATTGTTGGTGGTTTCTGGGAAGTGTTGTTCTGTATGGTGCGTAAGCACGAAGTTAACGAAGGTTTCTTTGTAACTTCTATCTTATTCGCACTTATCGTTCCACCAACGCTACCTCTATGGCAAGCGGCGCTAGGTATCACATTTGGTGTTGTTGTAGCAAAAGAGATCTTCGGTGGTACAGGTCGTAACTTCCTTAACCCTGCACTTGCAGGTCGTGCATTTCTATTCTTCGCTTACCCAGCGCAAATTTCGGGTGACGTAGTATGGACTGCAGCTGACGGCTTCTCTGGTGCAACTGCTCTTAGCCAATGGGCTCAAGGTGGTAACGGTGCTCTAGTTAACACAGTAACTGGCGCTCCTATCACTTGGATGGATGCGTTCATCGGTAACATCCCTGGTTCAATTGGTGAAGTATCGACTCTAGCTCTAATGATCGGTGCAGCGATGATCGTTTACATGCGAATCGCTTCATGGCGCATCATTGCGGGTGTAATGATCGGTATGATCGCAGTATCGACTCTGTTTAACGTGATCGGTTCTGACACTAATCCAATGTTTAATATGCCATGGCACTGGCACCTAGTTCTAGGTGGTTTTGCATTCGGTATGTTCTTCATGGCAACGGACCCAGTATCAGCGTCATTTACTAGCAAAGGTAAATGGTGGTACGGCATCCTGATTGGTGCAATGTGTGTGATGATCCGTGTAGTTAACCCAGCGTACCCAGAAGGTATGATGCTGGCGATTCTATTCGCGAACCTATTCGCACCTCTGTTCGACCATGTAGTGATTGAGAAGAACATCAAGCGGAGACTAGCACGCTATGGCAAGTAATAACGACAGCATTAAAAAGACGCTGGGTGTTGTTATCGGGTTGAGCCTTGTTTGTTCAATCATCGTATCAACAGCAGCAGTAGGTCTGCGTGATAAGCAAAAAGCTAACGCTGTCCTAGATAAGCAATCAAAGATCGTTGAAGTTGCAGGCATTGACGCAAACGGTAAGAAAGTACCAGAGCTATTTGCTGAGTACATCGAACCTCGTCTAGTAGACCTTGAAACAGGTAACTTTACTGAGGGTAATGCATCTACGTACGATCAACGTGAAGCATCAAAAGATGCAGAACGTTCAATCGCATTGACACCAGAAGAAGACGTAGCTGATATCCGTCGTCGCGCGAATACAGCAGTGGTGTACCTTGTAAAAGATCAAGATGAAGTCCAAAAAGTTATCCTGCCTATGCACGGTAAAGGACTATGGTCGATGATGTATGCCTTTGTAGCCGTTGAAACTGATGGTAACACTGTGTCTGCTATTACTTACTACGAGCAAGGTGAAACTCCTGGACTTGGTGGTGAAGTAGAGAACCCTTCATGGCGCGATCAATTCATTGGCAAGAAATTGTACAATGAAGATCACCAGCCAGCGATTAAGGTCGTGAAAGGCGGCGCACCGCAAGGTTCTGAGCACGGTGTTGATGGCCTATCAGGAGCGACGCTCACTAGTAATGGTGTTCAACACACATTTGACTTCTGGTTAGGTGATATGGGCTTTGGTCCTTTCCTAGCAAAAGTTCGTGACGGAGAACTTAACTAATGTCTAGTGCACAAAACGTTAAAAAGAGCATTCTAGCGCCAGTATTGGATAACAACCCAATCGCGCTACAAGTTCTTGGTGTATGTTCTGCTCTTGCAGTAACAACTAAACTAGAAACAGCTTTTGTAATGACACTAGCGGTAACATTTGTAACTGCGTTGTCTAACTTCTCTGTTTCATTGATCCGTAACCACATTCCTAACAGTGTGCGTATCATCGTTCAGATGGCAATCATCGCATCGTTAGTAATCGTGGTAGACCAAGTGCTAAAAGCTTACCTATACGATATCTCTAAACAGCTATCTGTATTCGTTGGTCTGATTATCACTAACTGTATCGTAATGGGTCGTGCTGAAGCATTCGCAATGAAGTCTGCGCCAGTACCATCTCTTATTGACGGTATTGGTAACGGTCTAGGTTACGGCTTCGTTCTTATCACTGTAGGTTTCTTCCGTGAGCTATTTGGCTCAGGCAAACTATTTGGTCTAGAAGTTCTACCTCTAGTGAGCAACGGTGGTTGGTACCAGCCTAACGGCCTAATGCTACTAGCACCATCAGCATTCTTCCTAATCGGCTTCCTTATCTGGGTAATCCGTATTCTGAAACCAGAACAAGTAGAAGCGAAGGAGTAAGGACGTCATGGAACATTACATTAGTCTGTTAGTTAAATCGATTTTCATCGAAAACATGGCTCTGTCTTTCTTCCTAGGTATGTGTACTTTCCTTGCCGTATCTAAGAAGGTTAAGACCTCTTTCGGCCTAGGTGTTGCAGTTGTGGTAGTTCTGACTATCGCTGTTCCTGTGAACAACCTGGTATACAACCTAGTTCTGAGAGAGAACGCGTTAGTTGAGGGCGTGGACCTTAGCTTCCTAAACTTCATCACCTTTATCGGTGTAATTGCAGCACTTGTACAGATTCTAGAGATGGTCCTAGACCGTTTCTTCCCACCTTTGTACAACGCGCTAGGCATCTTCCTACCGCTGATCACAGTAAACTGTGCAATCTTCGGTGGTGTATCTTTCATGGTACAACGTGACTACAACTTTGCTGAATCGATCGTTTACGGTTTCGGCTCTGGTGTGGGCTGGATGCTAGCAATCGTTGCTCTTGCAGGTATCCGTGAGAAGATGAAGTACTCTGACGTACCTCCAGGTCTACGTGGTCTTGGTATCACATTTATCACTGTAGGTCTTATGGCGTTAGGCTTTATGTCTTTCTCTGGTGTTCAACTGTAAGTCGGGTAAACCGCAACAATTAAGGAATAGTCAATGGACATTATTCTTGGTGTAGTGATGTTTACTCTGATCGTACTAGCACTAGTACTAGTGATTCTTTTCGCTAAGTCTAAGCTTGTACCAACAGGTGACATTACAATTTCTGTGAACGATGACCCTTCTCTGGCGATCGTTACACAACCAGGTGGTAAGCTACTGAGTGCTCTAGCAGGTGCTGGCGTATTCGTATCTTCTGCTTGTGGTGGCGGTGGCTCATGTGGTCAGTGTCGCGTAAAAGTTAAATCAGGTGGTGGCGACATCCTACCAACCGAGCTTGACCATATTACTAAAGGTGAAGCGCGTGAAGGTGAGCGTCTAGCGTGTCAGGTTGCAATGAAAACTGACATGGATATCGAGCTTCCTGAAGAAATCTTCGGCGTTAAGAAGTGGGAATGTACTGTTATCTCTAACGATAACAAAGCGACATTCATCAAAGAGCTTAAGCTACAAATTCCAGATGGCGAATCAGTACCTTTCCGTGCTGGTGGTTACATCCAGATTGAAGCTCCTGCTCACCACGTGAAATACGCAGACTACGATATTCCTGAGGAATACCGTGAAGACTGGGAGAAGTTCAACCTTTTCCGTTACGAGTCTAAAGTTAATGAAGAGACCATTCGTGCATACTCTATGGCTAACTACCCAGAAGAGCACGGTATCATCATGCTTAACGTTCGTATCGCAACTCCGCCGCCGAACAACCCAGACGTACCACCAGGCATCATGTCTTCGTACATCTGGTCTCTAAAAGAAGGCGACAAGTGTACTATTTCTGGTCCATTTGGTGAGTTCTTTGCGAAAGATACAGATGCAGAAATGGTATTCGTTGGTGGTGGTGCTGGTATGGCTCCAATGCGCTCACACATCTTCGACCAACTTAAGCGTCTGCACTCTAAGCGTAAGATGTCTTTCTGGTACGGCGCACGTTCTAAGCGTGAAATGTTCTACGTAGAAGACTTCGATATGCTACAAGCTGAGAATGACAACTTCGTATGGCACTGTGCACTGTCTGATCCACTTCCAGAAGATAACTGGGATGGTTACACTGGCTTTATTCACAACGTTCTTTACGAGAACTACCTACGTGATCACGAAGCGCCAGAAGACTGTGAATACTACATGTGTGGTCCACCTATGATGAACGCTGCTGTAATCGGCATGCTAAAAGATCTAGGTGTAGAGGATGAAAACATCCTACTAGATGACTTCGGTGGTTAATTCCTCCAAGTGATTGAATCTATGGCTAGCTCTCCAAGAGAGCTAGCCATTATTTTTTATAGACATAAAACTGATACTCAACAGTTGATATAGGTAATCGGATTGAAAGGATTGATCCTATTTCCCATATCAATTCAACAACATTGGGAGTTAACAAGTGAAAAAGTGGCTTGTTGCATTTGCTTCTCTATTGATTTTGGCTGGCTGTGAGCAGCCTGCCGATCAAATTCATTTAAGTGGCCCTACCATGGGGACTTCTTACAACATCAAGTATATCGAGCAAGATGGTATTCCAACGCCAAAAGCGATGCAGACAGAAATTGATCGCTTATTGGAAGAGGTTAATGACCAAATGTCGACCTATCGTGACGACTCAGAGTTAAGTCGTTTTAATCAGCATCAAACGAGCGAGCCATTTACAGTTTCGACACAAACTGCAACGGTAGTGAAAGAAGCAATTCGCCTTAACGGTCTTACTTTAGGTGCATTGGATGTGACGGTCGGCCCTCTAGTTAACCTGTGGGGGTTTGGTCCAGAAGCTCGTCCAGATGTAGTTCCAACCGATGAAGAACTCGCTGCTCGCAAAGCAAATACCGGTATTCACCACCTATCTGTTGATGGTAATACACTGTCCAAAGACCTTCCTAACTTGTACGTCGACCTATCGACGATTGCGAAAGGTTGGGGGGTTGACGTGGTTGCTGACTACCTTC
This sequence comes from Vibrio sp. 947, assembly GCF_033339115.1. Classification (NCBI taxonomy): domain Bacteria; kingdom Pseudomonadati; phylum Pseudomonadota; class Gammaproteobacteria; order Vibrionales; family Vibrionaceae; genus Vibrio; species Vibrio sp. 947. The sequence goes on from NZ_JAWOTX010000005.1 coordinate 294,778, forward strand.
AATCTGAAGGGGTACAGAACTTTATGGTCGAAGTTGGCGGTGAAATGCGTCTCAAAGGTGTCAATCGTGAAGGTGTGCCTTGGCGTATCGCAATTGAAAAACCGACCGTTGATGAACGTTCAATTCAAGAAATTATTGAACCAGGCGACATGGCAATTGCAACAAGTGGTGACTATCGTAATTACTTTGAGAGTAATGGTGTGAGATACTCTCATATTATTAATCCACGAACAGGCAAACCAATTCATCATAAAGTGGTGTCTGTAACGGTATTAGATAAATCGTCGATGACTGCTGATGGTCTTGCAACTGGTCTTATGGTGCTAGGTGAAGACAAAGGCATGGCAATTGCGAACGAAAATAATATTCCTGTTTTCATGATTGTGAAAACGGAAGATGGTTTTAAAGAGTTGGCTTCGGAAGCATACAAGCCATTCATGAAGAAATAACAACAGAAGTGAGCATGTTTTTATGAATACATTTCTAATTACCTTTGCTGTGTTTGTCGCGGTAATCACTGCAATGGCTGTCGGATACATTTTCCAAAAGAAAGTCGTGAAAGGTAGCTGTGGTGGCTTAGGGGCAGTTGGCATCGAAAAAGTGTGTAATTGTCCAGAACCCTGCGATGCGCGTAAAAAACGTGAAGCGCGCGAGGCTGCGCGTGCTGAGAAATTGGCGGCGTGGGAAAAAGATAGAATTGCTTAGTATTGGTTAATCGTACTAAGAAAGTGATAAAGCTCAGCGTTCTGCTGAGCTTTATTTTTAGGCAGCTAACCAAAGCTCAGATGTCCGAGAAAGAGCCCAATACCGTGTTTTGTTGTTTCTTTCTCTCATGTTACAGAGCAAGACCACACTGATAGTCATTAGGACGAAGAAATGATTTGGTTACGTCCGTTCTCTTTGGCCATGTAAAGTCGCTCATCCGCCACTTTTATTTGTTGTTCCAGCTCCCCCTCGATGTTGCTTACACCAATACTCGCGGTCACAAGAATGTTTTTGTCCAAATAAGTTATTGGCGTTTTTTCTATGCGCTGTCTCATTTGTTCTAAGCGTGTTAGAAAGCCGTCATAGTCGCCACTGGCTTGAATACAAAACTCCTCGCCACCAAGCCTAGCGACAATATCATTTGGAAAATAGATTTTTAGAATATTCGCTATCATGACTAACACTGCATCGCCGCCCTCATGTCCGTGTGTATCATTTACTTGCTTAAAGAAATCGATATCAAGCATCGCGATGTTTCTTTGAGCGTTTTCTACATGGGGTTGCTCAAACAGAAAGCGGCGGTTCCATAAGCCCGTTAGCGCATCTTGATTTGCCATTTTAAACAGTTCAGATGTTGCGTCTTTGATATCTAACAGTTGGTGAATACGGCAAAAAAATTCTTCTTGATTAAATGGCTTGTATAAAAAGTCATTGGCCCCTGCTTTTAGAAACCTAGCCGTCATGGTCTTAGAGTTACTACCCGACAAGCCGAGAATGGCTAATTGATTTTTATCCCACTTCCGACGTAATTCACGCACCATAGTAATGCCATCTTTAACGGGCATATCATGGTCGGTTAAAACGAGAGTGATATCTGGATTTTGCTCGACAAGCTCTAGGGCTTTTTGCCCATTGTCAGCTTCCAACGTCTGAATATATTGATGCTCCAAAAGTTGGGCAATGTGTCTTCTTACGGTGTGTGAATCATCAACGACTAAACATTTGTGTTGTTGATTGTTGGTTAGTCGCTTGAGGAGTGGTAATAGATAGGAAACGGACGCCATGCTGTCTTTCAAAATATAGTCGAGGACACCTTTTGCAAGCATCTTTTCGCGAGTGTCTTCTTGAAATCGAGCCGTTAAAACAATGACACGATGACCATGTTCCAAAACGAGGTCAATAATCTCGCCATCTTGAGCATCCGGTAAACAATAGTCTAAAACCGCACAGAAGAGGTCCTGTGCTGAAGATAACAAGTTCTTTGCCTCCGCGTAGCTTTCCGCTGCGATGACCTCATAACCAGCTTGGCTTATTGTTTGGCAAAGAAAGTTTTTAAATGCACGACTATCTTCAACAACCAGAATCTTATTACTCAAGCGCAGTCCCCAAAATTAATTGTTTAAAATCAATGATAACTAAAATTAAACTTATCGCCATCAAAAAACACATGTCAACCAAAAGTAGAACAACTACTCAAATGTTTGACACGCATCCGTTAACATCACATCATTATTCCTGTCTTAGTTATATAATTATGTTTAGCTAACGTAGGGAGAAAGTAGTATGGAAATGCATCAACATGGTATGGCTGAGCTATTTCAACAACTGGGCCTCGGTAGCTCTCCTCAAGAAATGAAAGATTTTATTAATCAACATCGACACAAAAGAGATTCTGCGCCTTTACATGAAGCTAGCTTTTGGACGATGTCACAGGCGAACTTTCTAAAACAAGCCATCGAAGAAGATGCAGATTGGGCCGAATTAGTCGATCAATTGGACGTAATGCTTCGAGATTGACGTTCGCTTAAACACGCCCATTTCTCTTCAGGTAGATTTGATTTATACTGTTTTTTTGAACAGTGCTTTGATGGCTATGTCAGATCGAATTAGAAAAATTATTCATGTCGATATGGATTGTTTTTATGCTGCCGTAGAGATGAGAGATAACCCCAGTTACCGTGGCATTGCACTCGCTGTTGGCGGACATGAAAAGCAGCGTGGAGTGATTAGCACCTGTAATTATGATGCGCGTAAATATGGTGTTCGCAGTGCAATGTCAACGGCGCGCGCGCTGCAACTCTGTCCTCATTTGTTGGTTGTGCCCGGTAGAATGCATGTATATAAGCAAGTCTCTCAGCAGATTCGTGCTATTTTTGAGCGTTATACGCCTATCATTGAACCTCTCTCATTGGATGAAGCATACCTCGATGTCACGGACTCGACAGCTTGCCGTGGCTCCGCTACGTTGATCGCAGAGTCAATTCGCCGCGATATCTGGAGTGAACTTGGGTTGACGGCATCGGCGGGCATTGCTCCGATAAAGTTTCTTGCCAAGGTCGCGTCAGACATGAACAAGCCCAACGGTCAGTTTGTGATTCCGCCAGAGAAAGTCCAAGAGGTTATCGATAGTCTTCCGCTAGAGAACATTCCTGGTGTGGGGAAGGTCAGTCTTGAGAAGCTCCACCAAGCCGGTTTTTATCGATGTGAGGACATTAAAAACAGTGACTATCGAGAGTTGTTGAGGCAGTTTGGTCGTCAGGGTGCCTCCTTATGGCAGCGAAGCCATGGAATTGATAATCGAGAAGTCGTTGTTGAGCGCGAGAGAAAGTCCGTCGGTGTGGAAAGGACATTCAGCCAGAACATCGCAACCTATGATGAATGTTGGCAAGTGATTGAGGAGAAACTTTATCCTGAACTCGAGAAACGTTTAGAGCGTGCAAGCCCAGATAAGTCGATTATTAAACAAGGTATTAAAGTCAAATTTGCCGACTTTCAACTGACAACAATTGAGCACATCCATCCGCAATTAGAGCTTGAGGACTTCAAGATCTTGCTAAGAGATATTCTTAAACGCCAAAATGGACGGGAAATTCGCCTTTTAGGCTTGAACGTGATGCTCAAGCCCGAAGACCAAGCGCGTCAATTGAGCTTTTTTTAGGCCCTTACCGTTTCTACCTGCGTTAATACCTGCTCAAAACTTACATTTGCCATTGCACCATAACCTGCTAGCTTTGAGGCTTTTAGCTGGCTAATCAAAGGAGTGCTGATTCCGCACAAGAAGCGAGCAACGGCATCATTACTGATGGCCGATGGGGAAAGCTGAATAAACTCCCGCGCCCATATCGATACTTGAGATTGTTCAATATCTTCAGGTTCTGGTGCTGTGAATGTGGCGACGTGACCACGACACACGGAGCAGTGACCACATTGCTTTGGTGCATCGTGATCCGCAAAGTAGTTCGCCAATTGTGAGCTCAAACAGTGCTCGGACTGGAACAAGTGCAGCATGGTGTGGATTCTTTCGATATCTTTGCTTTCTTTGGATTGGAACAGTTCATACAGTTGTTGGATTAAAACATCCGAGCTCTGTTTGGTTGGCATAACTGAGTACACGTCCGTCAGTTGTTTGCTCTCTAGTTCTATCCAGCCGTTCTGGTGAAAATAGTCGAGCGCTGCGACAACTCGGCTGCGTTCCGATTGATAGTTCATCCATAGCGCTTCTAGATCAACTTGGCACCACACTTTGGCTTTTTGTGAGCAGGAAAAAATAGCCTCCACAAATTGACGTCGCTCGCCTTGAAATTGATTCACAATAAATTGCTGATCGTGCAAAAACTTAAACCGATATTCCGCAAAGTAACTGTACTTTGCTTCAATGACGTTATGTAGCTCCAAATAAACCAACAAGGTTTTGAGTGGCAATTGGCGGATATTACTTTCACGCGACAAACGCAGTGGCACTACCTCCCATTGTGGAGCATGTTCTTTCGCTTGCTCGACTACATAGTTAATTGACGTAAATTCTGGTGTGTCACCATAGACAAAATTCTCCAACACCGTTAGGCCGGACGTATTGCCTAGCAGAATGCACTCCGAGCGTTGCCCGTCCCTGCCTGCACGTCCAATCTCTTGTGCGTAGTTCTCGATTGATTTGGGTAAGTCGAAGTGAATGACGCGTCGAATATCAGATTTATCGACCCCCATACCAAATGCAATCGTTGCAACAATACAGTCAATTTGGCCATCCATGAACTGCTGTTGGATTTGTTCACGAACGTCGCTTTTCATGCCAGCGTGGTATGCGTGAGCGTTAATGCCAATATGGATTAATGACTTTGCTACTCGTTCTGCTGTTTGCTGCTGCGTCACGTATACGATGGTCGGAAGCTTAGGTGAAGAGGCGATGATCTCACTGAGCTGTTCTTGTTTCTTTGTTTCCTCACACGGGATCACCGAGATATCCAGATTAGAGCGGTAGAAGCCTGTAACGGTAATATGTTCACTGGAAATATCGAACTTTTTTTGCATGTCTTCAATAACTGCAGGCGTTGCCGTTGCGGTGAGAAGTAAAGACTGTGGGATGTTCAGTTCACGTTGATATTGCGGTAGTTTGAGATAATCTGGACGAAAGTTATGCCCCCATTCGGAAATACAGTGCGCTTCATCAATGACCATCAAAGAAATCGGTATTTGGCGAATGAATTCACGAAAACGCTCATTTTTTAGTCGCTCAACAGAAATCATCAAGATTTTGATTTGTCCATTCTTCACGCCAGCCATGACCTTTTGTGCTTCTTCTCTACTTTGACTGCTATCGATAGAAGCGGCAGCGATTCCTTTACTTTGTAAAAAGCTCAGTTGATCCTTCATTAACGCCAACAACGGAGAGATCACCAACGTAAGGTTGGGTAATATGGTTGCAGGTAGTTGATAACAGAGTGACTTCCCCGAGCCTGTAGGAAAGATTGCCGCAGCAGAGTAACCATTCATAACGGCTTCAATAACGGGTTGCTGACCTTGGCGTAATGAGTCAAAACCAAATACAGATTGAAGTGTTTGATGCAGCGAGTCACTTTGCATAATAGGGAAACCTTTCTTTGATGGTAAACTTGGCTACATTAACACACCCCGAATACTAAACGCGCGTCCTAAAAGTATGAACAAAGCTGACTTAGTCCAAATTATCATCCAACATCTGGAAGAAAAACTTCAAGTTGCCCATGCATCGGCTCAGCGAGCGATCGATGCCGCGACAGATGAAGAAACTGTTCCCGAGCACAAGTACGATACATTGGCACTTGAAGCCGCGTATCTTGCTCATGGACAAGCCATGCGAATCCAAGATAGTGAAGAGGAATTGCGTCAATATCGTTCTTTAGTGACTCGCGACTTTAAGAATGCGCCTGTTGGTGTTGGCGCTTACGTTGTTCTCGCAGATGAGAATTTGCTTGAAAAGCACTTCTTTGTAGGCCCTTGCTCTGGTGGTTTGACTGTTCAATATCAGGCTCAGGAAGTCTTTGTCTTAACAGCAAAATCTCCTCTTGGTCGAGCGTTGTTCGGAAAAGAAGAAGGTGATGAGGTTGACGTAAAAATAGGAGATAAAACAACTTGTTACGAAGTCGTGACGATTTGCTGACATCTCATGTATCACTCAGTGTTATGTTTAACACGAGTAATGTTAAATAAAAGAGAATGACATGAAAAAGCTTTTTACACTCTCATTGCTGATGGTCAGTGCTACTGGTTATGCAGCGCAGTGTCGTGTGGACATCAATAATGAAGTCCGTATGGATGGGCAAAGCTTGGAAATTCGCCAAACGACAGGTGATAAAGCCGTCGTGGATGAGGATAACAACCTCTTCATCAAAGGTGAGCTAATTGAACTCAATTCTGACCAGAAAGCGGCAATTGAAGACTATCGCGAAAAAATGAACGCGTATATTCCACAAGCAAAGCAATTGGCGAGTGATGGTTTAGCGCTTGCGAATGATATTATTGATGATGTTGCGGAAAGCCTCGATGCACCTGGTGCGTTTGATAATGTAAAAGTCGCAGTAAAGGACTTTTTCGCTGATGTTGAATCACGTTACTACAAAGATGGTGATTTCATCCTGCCGGCGGAGAGTTTTGAGTCTATGACACAAGGGTGGACTAAAGACTTTGCAAAAGCACAAGAGATCTTCAATAAAGAGTTTTTAGCCAGTTCGTTGGATGCTTTATCGAAAAAAATGAAGGAAGAGGGAGGGATAAACCTCACTGCATTATCAGAGAGTATGGCTGAACTCAGCGCGAAAGTAGAAGAGCGTTTAGCTGAGCATTCGAAAGAGGTAGAGCAACAAGCAGAAGACTTGTGTGACTCGTTGGATGACATGGCAGGGCAAGAAGACGATTTGTTGAAGAAAATCCCTGAGCTAAAAGATTACCGAGTATTTACGATTTAATTACTCATTAAAAAGTAAAAACTCGATGAGATAAAGAAAGAGAGCACGATTGTGCTCTCTTTTCGTTTTTACATACTTGAATAAGTAATGGAAACAAGACGATATTTGCGTTTTACTCGCTTGTTCTTTGGTTGCTTATTGCGCGTTCATCTTGGTGAGCTTATCGCCGACAGGTTTTGAGAAGTTAAAACCATCATGCTGATCCCAGTTGATAGACCACGTCATTACGCCAGCATAATTCGGGTAGTTGAACGCTGGTTTAACGGTGCCACAGGATGTGCCTTTGGTTAAACAGTCTAGCGCACTAAGAATATTTTGTGTCGGAGCCTGACCTGAGTTTGCCGAGCTTGGGCCTGAAGGTAAACCGATCGCGACTTGATCATCACGCAATGGCGCAAACTGAGTGCCGTCGGCTAGTTCAAAACCTTCGATAAGCATCTTAGATTGAGCGACCATCATATCAACAGAGCCTTCTGGTGCACTGCCTGGTAGGTACGGGTTTGGTAGACCGCCGTTGTTGTATAGCTGAACATGAAGCAAGTCGAGCGTGCTGCGAGTATCGTTGATCACTGGAATGTACGCTCCCCAAATTCCGCTGTAAGCGACGTAACCGCCTTGAACATAAGGGTGTTCAGGTGCCATGGTTAGGTACATATCGCCCCCCATGTTTTGCTCAATTTGCAGCAAAGCACGACCAAGACGAGCTTGAATTTGTGAACCGTGCACTAGGTTAGATCCACTCTCTAAATCCACATCGAGACCATCAAAGCCCCATTCAGCGATAAGGCCAGTTAGACTAGAAACAAAGTTCGCTTCGTCTTGGTCAGTGTTTAGAGTGATAGTGCCTTCAGCGCCTCCAAGAGATAGAACGAACTTCTTACCTTTCGCCTGCAATGCTGCCATATCTTGTTTGAATTGCGTTGGGTCGAGTGCAGGACAATCACTGTAAATATCGCCAGAATACAGGTTGAAGTGCACTGTGCCATCGCTGTTTCGGTCGTTTTCAGCAAAGGCAATATCAATCACATCCCAAGCATCAGCCATGTCTGCCAGTCTGATTGGGCAACCCGCACCGTTCACGAAGTTGTGCCAGTAACCAATCAGTTTATGACGTTTTTCTGTCTGCTCTACAACTGTCACCGCTGCTGCGTCAGATAATGCGGTGCTTCCAGCAAGATCGACGGCTTGAGCGCTTACGTTAAACTGTCCGATTGCGGCTGGTGTCCAGTTCGCAGAGTAAGGTGCAGTCGTATCTGTGGCGACAACGGCGCCGTTGACCATAAAGTCAACTTGCTTAATACCTGAAGTTAAAGACGTTGCATCGGCGCTCAATGCGAGATTTTTGCCTAAGCCAACCGTTTGACCTGAGCTAGGCGAAGTAAGGGAAATGACTAAATCTTTATCACTGACATTTACGTTCACAACAGATTCTGACGTATTGTTGTCGTTATCGGTTGCAACGGCTTTAAGCTGGTTAGCGCCAATAAGTGTGGCGTTCCAAGTAACGGAATATGGTGCTTGAGTGGTGACCCCTAAGCTAGTGTTGTTCGCAAAAAACTCAACTTGCGTGACTGTGCCATCAGCATCGCTTGCATTTGCCGTGATTTCGTTATTGCTGCCAGCGAGCACGACTTGTCCATCCGTTGGTGCCGTAATGGTAACTTGCGGTGGTGTCGAACAAGCACCTAGGCCACTCCAAGCATCTTGCCAGTATAGCCCTTCACCAGGCTCGTAAGCCCATGTCGCATCCGAGGAGCACCAACCAGCAACATCACAACGATATTTTTGGTTGAAGTGAGAAACCAGGTCGCCAGCTTGATAACTTGTGCCTGCCACATAAGGTACTGCATCTGCACATCCGCCTGTTCCGGTTTCTGCATTACTAATAACCAGCGCTACTTCTTGGCTCATCGTTGCGAGGTTTGTATCATCAGTCGCTTGTGCTTTGAACGAGTATGTACCTGGACTCGCGGTCCATTGATATTCGTAAGGTGCACTAGTATCAATGGCGACAGATTGATTGTTTACGAAGAACTCAACTTGTGTGACCACACCATCAATATCGTCAGCTTGAGCGGCTACGGTTAGGTTATCGCCTACATTAAGCACTTCTGTGCCTACTGGGCTGGTCAATGAAATGCTTGGTGGTGGTAATTCGACTTGTGGTTGAATTTGGATAGAAATCGTCGTGGTGCTAACGGCTCCCTCATTATCTGTCGCAATTGCGGTCAATTGCGAGATCCCTTCAATAGCAGTCCAAGAAGCTTCGAATGGTGCTTGAGTTACCACAGCAACCGTTTGGTTGCCTGCGACAAACTCAACTTGTGTGATTTGGCCATCTTCGTCTGCCGCGTTGGCTAACAAAGTGATCGCACTGCCTTCGGGAATTTGTGCGTTGTTTATTGGAGAGGAGAACGACACCGTTGGTGATAAATTGTTGCTTCCACCATCACATTGCCCTAACGCTTTCCATGCTTCCCAAGATCCTGAGTTGGTCACGGGATCATTGCCTTGCGTCCAATATGCAGCCTCATAAGCGGCTCCTTGCGTTTTTACTAAAGCGCCCGATGTATAAGTCGCAGTGCTGTCCCAGTCGGGTAGGCTTTGACAGTTGTAGGCTTGAGCTTGATAGCTAACACTGAGTGCAGCAACCACAGCTCCGTGAAGTAGAGTGACCTTCATTTTTCTCTCCTTGAGTCATGGATATAAATGAGAACAGAGTAATAACTAGCTGATAAATAGACATAATGGGGAAAAAGCGAAGAACAATATTCTGCTTTTTGACACAATATCACGAGGAACTATTCGCCTCTTACAGTCGAGCTCATTATTTTTCGGCTCACTTCACGATGAATGAATCAGTGGTTTTTGCGTGGTGATACAGTCGATTTGATGGCAAATAACGGTTTGATGATGGGATGATGGGATGATGAATATGAGATGTACGTTAAAATTTACAAGCTGAATGACTACAAATTGTTTCAACTGTCGAGGATTTAACCGAGGTGCTCTTGTTGAATAGTGAATATTGCTATAGTGTACTAGTTAGCTAGTTCAATGATATTTTTGTGTGAGTAGTATGACACAGCAAACCTCTTCTCAGCCTCGCGAGCATTTTGGCTCTCGTCTCGGGTTCATCTTAGCTGCCGCAGGTGCCGCAGTTGGCCTTGGCAATATTTGGGGCTTCCCAACTCAAGCAGCCAGTAATGGTGGCGGTGCTTTCCTGTTAGTTTATTTGGTGATGATTCTTATCGTCGCATTTCCGATGCTGGTGGTTGAAATGGCGATTGGTCGCCATGGTCAAGCCAACCCTGTAGACAGTATGCGTGCAATCACAGATAACCCTACCGGTAAAAAGCTCGGCGGCATTGTGGGTTGGATTGGTTTAAGCGTACCAAGCGCTGTCTTAGCGTTTTATTCAATTGTTGGTGGTTGGTTGATCTGCTTTTTACTGGGTGCAATCACAGATCTAATGGGGTTAGAAGCTGCAACTCAATGGCTAAAGGGCTTTAGTGTTGAACGTAACTTGTTCGGAACCATTACTTTTTATGTACTGACGATTCTCATCGTACAAGGTGGCGTAAAACAAGGTATTGAGAAGTGGTCCACACGTTTGATGCCAGCATTGTTTGTTCTGTTTGCTCTACTGTTTGCTTACATCATGACGCAAAACGGTGCGATGGAAGGGCTAAAGCATTACTTGGTACCGGATTTCGAAAAGGTATGGGACCGCAAGTTGATTCTTGCCGCAATGGGGCAGGGCTTCTTCTCGCTTACGATCGGTGGCTGTTCAATGCTGATTTATGGCTCTTACTTGAGTAAGAAAGAGAACCTACCAAAGATGGCGATGAACGTGACCATGGTAGATACTGCCGTTGCTTTCATTGCAGGATTAGTGGTGATGCCAGCGATGTTTGTGGCAATGCAAAAGGGCGTTCAGATCTATGCAGAAGATGGCTCTCTATTAAGCTCTGATACGTTGGTATTTACCGTATTGCCATTGATGTTTGATAGCTTAGGTTTGCTTGGTCAATTGTTCTCTATTGTGTTCTTCTTATTACTGACGATTGCGGCGCTAACGTCCTCCATTTCAATGTTAGAGTGTCCAGTGGCTTTAGTGAGTGAGCGCTTCAATACTAAGCGCAGCGCAACGAGCTGGGTTTTAGGTGGTCTCATTGCCTTGTTCAGTGTGGTGATTGTTTATAACTTTGGCGCTCTGTTTGGTATGGTCGCGACGGTTGCTACTCAATATCTACAACCAACCGCTGCGCTCTTATTCTGCTTATTTGGTGGTTGGGTATGGAATCGCAACTCAAAAATCAAAGAACTTGAGCAAGGTTGCCCGGAGTTTACGCAAGGTTGGTTTGGTAAGTTATGGCCTGCGTATGTGAAGTTTGTATGTCCAATTCTTGTGGCGACAGTCATCTGGGCTTCATTTGGCTAACCGAGACGCCTATCGAATAAAAGAAAAGGGCTTGATGGTAACTCATCAAGCCCTTTTTGATATTGGTTATTCTCGTTTCGGTTATCCGCCAAGAATGGTGTTGATTAACGGAATTGTCCTGCTTCTGGAAGAAAGTCAAAACCAGCAGAAGCCAGTTTTGTCTCCAGTGCTGTGCGTTCGATATCGAAGAAAGCCACCAGTTTATCTAAGTCACCACCGAAGTCGTCGCGTAGCTTCATATTCACAATGCTCATCAGCATGACAGGATCCATGGATTCAAAGTTCGCTAGATTCATTACTTATCCTCAAAATCTGAAATCAGTAGGTTTGCCGCAGCAAATGCCGCTTTTTCACGCACTTCTTTAGGCAGGGACTCATCCGCTGCAACATCGTTCAGTGCTTTAACTGCACATGAAATTGCTTGGGGAATATAAGCTTGATCGCCACTACCAATCTGAGCATAAAGCTCACGAACCAGTTCACAACAGCCGTATACTTGCATGTTTTCTTTCCACTAAATGATAACTTATCTCAATATACACACAGCGGATTTGAAACTCAAAGTACAGAGTTGTTTTGGCTCAAGTTGAAGGTTTGCTTGAGCGAGATTTAATCACTGCATTTGTGCTTCTAACTGCTGAGTGACTTCTGGTGAAAGTTGAAGTTGTTTTGCTAGTTCTTGCAGATACGCTTTTTCCATAAAGTTTTGTTCATCAGCGACGATCAAAGACGCTAGGTAAATTTCTGACGCTTGTTGAGGAGAGGTCGCCTGATTAGCAATTTCAGCAGGATCAAGCGGTTTGTTTAACTCTTGCTGAACGAGGTGACGAACGTGCTCATCTACGCCCATACCCGCGAGAGCTTGTTCAATGCGCGCCATTTCCTCTTCATCAACGTGACCATCAGCTTTTGCAGCTCCAATCATTGCTTTTAAAATTAAGACACTGTGTTTACTGTCATCGGGGTCAAAGGTTTCTTGAACACCTTGACCGGACTGTTTGGCTTGCCAGTCGTTATAAACTTTGTAGGCTAATGCTCCAAGCGCAGCAGCGCCACCGACTTTTAATGCACCCGAGCCTATTTTCTTGGTCATTTTTTTACTTTTCTTCGAGCCCATCAGCATACCGATGAGGCCTCCGACTACAGCACCTGTTCCTAGCGTTTTTAGGCTACTTGAATTTGATGAGGATTTGATGTTGTTGGTTTGTTTGCCCAATGCATCTGCACCTTGCTTAAGTAAGTCTGATTTGAGTGCTTGGTTTAGAAGACTTTTTAAATCCATAACTGACCTCCTTTAGATGATGAAATCAGTTTAATAGCAAGAAGCTGAACCAAAGATTAACAAAGTGAATAGTTCGAAAAAGGTGGAGGGAGGATGTTGAGCTGTAATAAAAAAGGGCTGACCGAAGCCAACCCTTTTTAACTATTTGAAACTACTTCAAATGCGAACTCGTCGAGTGCTTACTTTAGTTGAGCTTTTACGTGCTCAACAATGTCAGTCATTGCGACTGCTGTTTTCTCACCAGTAGCACGGTTCTTGTATTCGAAGTTGCCTTCTTTCATTGAGCGGTCACCGATAATAATGGTATGCGGTACACCAATAAGCTCCATGTCAGAGAACATTACGCCTGGGCGTTCTTTACGGTCGTCAAATAGCACTTCGATGCCCATTGCTGTTAGCTCAGCGTACAATTTCTCAGCGGCTTCTTTCACTTCTTCTGACTTGTGCATGTTCATTGGAACGATCGCTACCTGGAATGGTGCGATTGCATCTGGCCAGATGATGCCGTATTTGTCGTGGTTTTGTTCAATAGCAGCCGCTACTACGCGAGTGATACCGATACCGTAACAACCCATTTCTAGGATGACGTTCTTACCATCAGGACCCAGTACACCACAGTTCATCGCTGCGGAGTAAGCGTTACCTAGTTGGAAGATATGGCCAACTTCGATACCACGCTTAAGCTGGATAATGCCCTTGCCACATGGGCTTGGGTCACCTTCCACAACGTTACGTAGGTCTTCAACTTGACCAAGCTCTACATCACGACCCCAGTTAATACCGAAGTAGTGTTTGCCATCGATGTTCGCGCCCGCACCGAAGTCGCTCATTACCGCAACGCTGCGGTCAACAATGAACGGCAGTTTAAGGCCAACAGGGCCTAGTGAACCAGGGCCTGCACCGATAAGCGCACGAATTTCTTCTTCAGATGCCATTTCCAGCGGAGCTGCAACCTGAGGAAGGTTTTCTGCTTTCACTTCGTTCAGTTCATGATCACCACGAATAATAAGCGCGATGATTGGCGCATCAACTTCGTTAGATGCTTTCACAAACAGTGTTTTCACTGTTTTTTCAATTGGTAGTTCGAACTGCTCAACCAATTCAGCGATTGTTTTCGCGTTTGGCGTATCAACCAACGTCATTTCTTGTGTTGGTGCCGCAGCCTCAGAGGCTGGAGCTAGTGCTTCTGCTTTTTCAATGTTTGCCGCGTAATCTGACTCGCTAGAAAATGCGATGATATCCTCGCCGCTTTCAGCCAGTACGTGGAACTCTTGAGAGCCGCTACCACCGATAGCACCGCTATCTGCAAGTACAGGACGGTAATCCAGACCCATGCGATCGAATGCTTTACAGTAAGCATCGTGCATTGCGTCGTATGACTTTTGTAGGCCGTCTTTATCAATGTCAAAGCTGTACGCATCCATCATTGAGAATTCACGTGAACGCATTACGCCAAAACGTGGGCGTCGTTCGTCACGGAATTTGGTTTGGATTTGGTACAGGTTTAGCGGAAGCTGTTTGTAAGAGCTCACTTCATTGCGAACAAGGCTAGTGATCACTTCTTCAGCGGTTGGGCTAAGTACAAACGGACGAACATGACGGTCAGTAAAGCGAAGTAGCTCAGGACCCATCTTTTCGCTGCGGCCTGTCTCTTCCCATAGTTCAAACGGCTGAACAACGGGCATCAAAGTTTCGACTGCGCCTGCATTGTCGATTTCTTGACGAACGATGTTTTCGACTTTACGCAGTACACGTAGACCAGTAGGTAGCCAGGTGTATAAACCTGAAGCCAGCTTACGGATCATACCTGCACGTAGCATGAGCTGGTGGCTCACTACTTCAGCGTCGTTTGGAGTCTCCTTCAGAGTAGAAAGAAGATAATTACTGGTACGCATTAAATTTATCCGTTTATTTAAGTTAGATACTCAAGCTTGAATAAGCAGGAGTATGGGAGTTCCCTAAAGGGAAATTTGTTAGCCGTCTATAATATCAGCCAATTGCGTTTGTCAAAAGCTTTCAATAGCGGTAACCGTTATTAAGTTGCTTGTTGCTGTGAACTTTACGTTCAAGTCGAACAAATTTACCGCATATTCTTTGTCGTCCGGCTTGTTTTTCTTATATGCAGGGCGAGGATCTTGTGCCAGAACTTGTTCAATGACTGATCTTACATAGTCAGTATCGGATCGATTTTCTATCGTTGCTAATGCTTGAGCAGAAAAGGTGACTTGTGACTTTTCTGGCTCTTGGTCTGCGTATCCGCCTTGTGCTTCCGAAATAGAATCCGAATAGGGGATATAAGGCTTAATATCCACAATCGGTGTCCCATCCACGAGATCTACACTGCCTAAATCAAGATAGATATGATCGCCTTGCTTAGTGACTCCTTTCACTTCAACGGCTGACATTCCGATTCCGTTTGGACGGAAAGTCGAGCGCGAGGCAAAGACACCAATTCGTTCATTGCCGCCTAATCGTGGCGGACGTACAGTTGGTTTCCAACCAGCTTCCAGATTCTGATCAAATAGAAACAACAACCAAACGTGAGAGAACTGTTCTAGCCCACGCACTGCTTCAGGGCTATTTGCTGCACCTAACAGTTTTACGCGTGCTTTAGCCTCTGGTACTAAGCGTGGTTGGCGCGGAACTGCAAACTTTTCTTTGTACGGTGTCTCAATGACGCCGATGGGTTCGATGGAATACATGGTGGACATCTCTAAGAATTCATTGAGATGAAAAGTATCACAAATTTCTCTTGCTTTTCTTGTTGATAATGATTATTAATTAAAATGTTATAACATAACAATTTAATTGAAAGGAAAAGTATTATGAAACCAGGAATCCACCCTGAATATCGTCCTGTGGTGTTCCACGACACCAGTGCAGATAAGTACTTTGTCGTTGGTTCTACGTTGAAAACGGAGAGAACCATCGAATGGAAAGATGGCAAAACTTACCCTTACTTTACGTTAGATGTGTCGTCAGCTTCTCACCCGTACTACACCGGTAAACAGCGCGTTGTACAAACCGAAGGTCGCATTGCGAACTTCAACCGTCGTTTTGGTCAATTTAAGAGCGAAAAGGAATAAATCATGAAGGTAGTAAAATCATTAAAAAGTGCAAAAAGTCGTCATCCGGATTGCCAGATTGTAAAACGGAGAGGGCGTCTTTATGTCATTTGTAAAACGAACCCGAGATTCAAAGCTGTGCAAAAGTAATCAACCTGCATATATCTAACTTATGGTTTTGTTTAATTGATAATGTTGAGTTAATTATCTTACATGGATGAAATATCTACATTTTTATTCAATGTTGGTTATAAATACCTCCATTCGTCACAGTTTGTAACATTTAGGGCTTTTATTTGACCTTCTACTCAAGTACCCTTCGCACGCTTTTTGACATTTTTGTCACATTTGCATAGGAATAAAAACAAGGAGGGAACAGATGAGTTCATCTGATTCAATTAAACAAAACTCGCCTAAGAAGCCGCTGTTTACGCGCTTTTTGGATACTGTCGAATATTTGGGGAACTTATTACCCCACCCGATCACACTATTTGCCATTTTCTGTTTAGCCATTCTGGTGATGTCGGGTATTGCAGGATACTTCGAAGTTTCCGTAGTTGATCCTCGTCCTGAGGGTGCAAAAGGTCGTGCCGCGGATGGCATGATTCATGTCGTTAGCTTGCTTAACGCTGATGGCCTTGAACTAATCGTTACCAATCTAGTGAAAAACTTTGTCGGCTTTGCACCTTTGGGTACGGTATTGGTTGCGATGTTGGGTGTTGCTATTGCTGAATACTCAGGCTTGCTATCTGCAGCAATGCGTGGCTTAGTCATGGGTGCATCACAACGCATGGTAACAGTGACGGTCGTTTTCGCGGGTATCATTTCAAATACGGCATCAGAGCTTGGCTATGTGGTACTTATTCCACTGGCTGCAATGCTGTTCCATTCTTTAGGTCGTCATCCACTTGCCGGTCTTGCTGCGGCGTTCGCTGGTGTATCTGGTGGTTACTCAGCAAACCTACTTATTGGTACGGTTGACCCGCTGTTGTCAGGCATTACTGAAACGGCGGCGCAAATGATTGACCCAACTTACACTGTTGGTCCAGAAGTTAACTGGTACTTCATGTTTGTGTCGACATTCTTCATTGCAATCACAGGTGCGTTTGTTACTGAAAAAATTGTTGAGCCAAAGCTTGGCAAATACAGTGAAGAAGAAGCCTCAGAAGATTTGTCGAACGACAAAATGGGTGGCTTAACAGACATTGAGAAGAAAGGCCTAAAACTAGCAGGTGTTGCTGTACTGGTTGTTTCAGCGCTGCTTGCTTGGACGGTTGTTCCAGAAGACGGCATTCTACGTTCTGATGCAGGTACAATTGCAGGTTCACCATTCCTGAAAAGTATCGTGGCATTCATCTTTGTGTTCTTTGCTATTCCAGGCTTTGTGTTTGGTAAAGTTGTTGGCACGATGAAGACGGATCGCGATGTAATTGATGCAATGGCGAAATCTATGTCTTCTATGGGCATGTACATTGTATTAGTTTTCTTTGCGGCTCAGTTCGTTGCTTTCTTTAAATGGACTAACTTCGGTCAGGTATTCGCGGTTGCTGGCGCTAGCTTCCTGCAAGAAATTGGCTTAACTGGCCCAATGTTGTTCTTTGCCTTCATCCTGATGTGTGGCTTTATCAACCTAATGATTGGTTCGGCATCGGCACAGTGGGCAGTAACGGCTCCGATTTTTGTTCCTATGTTGATGCTTGTTGGTTATGCACCGGAAACGATTCAGGCTGCTTACCGAATTGGTGACTCGACGACAAACATCATTACTCCAATGATGAGCTACTTTGGTTTGATTCTTGCCGTAGCGACTCGTTACATGAAGAACTTAGGTATCGGTACGCTGATCGCGACCATGCTACCTTACTCAATCTGCTTCATTGTAGGTTGGAGTGTGCTGTTCTACCTATGGGTATTCGTATTTGGTTTACCAGTAGGCCCTGGCGCAGCAACATACTACACACCGTAGAAAACGGTTACCTCACACAGCTCCATTATAAAAAGCCTGCGAACGTCGCAGGCTTTTTTATCGATTGAGACTGTGTACGCAGGCTTACCTGATTATAGATGTCGGTTTATAGCTGAAAACGCATCAACAAAGGGCGATAAAAGTGCTGAGTGAGCCAGCACAAGCTTTTCCAAATTATGCGTTTGTACCAAGGTAAGTGCGCAATATAAACATAGCTAAATTCAATTTCTGGCCGGGCTTTTCTGTTGCGTTTAAAAGCCGGAGCGCCTGAGCTCATATTAAAGCGACGCTGGTATATCATTGCATGGCGGATGGTATAGGCCGATATTCGACGATACAATGCGAGGCGTTGTGGCTTATTGGTATCGTAGCCAAAAATTGGGCAAGTCATATCATTATCAATTTCTACAATGCCCAACGTAGCCAGCATCTCTTCTTGATAAAACAGTCCCACTAAATGTACTAATTTGTTCTGGCTCACCTGTTTTAAATATTGGGTTGAAAACTGGATGTTATTGAGGCTGTATTTATCAAGGTAAAGCATGTCATATAACTCTTTGGCACGCTGAAACTCTTCATCAGTGGTCAGTGGCCTAAACTGCCAATCTTTATCATTAAGCAGTTTGAAGTCTTTCGTTAAATCTCGGTTGAAGCTGAACGCTTGCCAATCATCAAGTAAATACACTTGTCGTGTTACCAAGCTTTGCCATTTTGGCTGCTTCAATCGCTGAATTAAGTGTGAATGCTGACGCTGGTTGAGGGAGCGAAGCACCAAGGGAAAGGTGGGGTATTGATCGAGTGCGACGCGGCGCAGTTTATCGAGATTTAAGGATTCCCATTGTTCGCTATACATATTGGTGGACAAGCACTGATTGTTGAGCGTTTGGACTTGATCCAATCCAGCCAATGATAAGACTGGTTTATTCATATTAATAAGTCGCTTACATACCCATCGAACAGCCACATTTTTGACTTTGTGAAGCTCTTCTTCGGCGTAGCCACTAAGCAGTGTCATAGGGGACACGGCATAACAGTTGTTTGGTATTTTTGGTGTTACGGAGTAGGGAATGGCAACATCATCGATATAGTAGCAACCAAAGCTTGCTGTGCATTCATCAATGGGATTCGACTGCATAAGAGTGAAAAAAGTTTTATGCCATTCTTGAGAGGAAAGTGTCATGAGTTCAATGCCTCTCCATTCCACTCAATGTCAACGGTAGAAGCGTCGCTCCACTTCGTCTTGTTCTGCCTAGCTAACCGGAGTAATTCAAACATACTCCGGATTTGGCTCCCGGCCGGTAAGTTATGCTGTTGCATCACATTCACTCCAGACCACCAATCTTGCCAAGTTTGAGCCTTGAACAGGGATAATCCACCTTCCGCGATGAGTGTTATTGGACCTAAATGATGCAATCGCTGCTTGGAAGGACTGGTAAACTCCATATTAGGAAGCAGTTGGTTGCATCGAGACGAGAGTAGGTGCAAACCACTGGTGGCTCTTGGGTTACATTCAATCACGTAGAGTTCATCTTGTGATTTGATGAAGTCAAACGACACTTGCCCATGATAAGTATGACGTTTACCAAAAGCTGCGATAAATGTATCTAGTCGTTTGCATGAGATCGGCTGAAAAGCACTGGCGGCCGAGCCGTTTACACAGTATTTCGGCACATAAGCTTGGTGTGCTTTAAGGTCACCATGTTCAAAAATGGCATAGTTACACACCGGAGTCCCATGGACTTTTTGTTGCTGAACCCAAGGGTAAAGGGGCGATATCGTGGCGGCAGAAATAGACTGAGTCGTCACATCTCTTATGACTTGCCCGCCAAACCGAGAGTAAACGGGCTTTAGAACGGTTCTCTTATTAATTTCAATCTCACTTTTATCAGCGACCAAACGAGTTTTGGGAAGTGTAATTTCTGGCAAATCTTGAAGCTGTTCAAAGACGGTCAACTTGTTGTGCAGGGCATTGAGTAGTCCTACATTGGGCAGAAAAAAATCTACTTCTGGGCATTGTTTGGCAACATGAGCCAAGTAATACACTTCTTCACAAGTGGGTATCACCATATCAATACGCATCTGAGTAATGATTTTTAGGATCTGCTGTTGATAGGTGGGAAACGCAAATCGAGGCGAAGCGGTGGGTATATAAGACTCAATGCCTCGCAAAAACGATCCTAGAGGTTTTTTTAGCGAATCGGTGAGAATTACGTCATGTCCATGATGCATACACATGGTTGCCCACTCTAGTGCAACTGGTGCTCGGGCTCCGGTGATTAAGACCCGCATATGTTCACCACACGTCGTTGTTTATTCATTGGCGTCCAAATAGGCGCAGGGCGGTAACTAAATCTGACAGGATCAAGCCGCAATTGGTCAAACAACTTTATCAAGGCTTGATGTATAACCCGATGGTGGTGAACATCCGCTTCAATTTGAATGGCTTGTGACCCTGTTTGGGTGATTCGGTAATCCACGCGACTTTGGGCGGATAGTGTTATAGCGCGGTAGATGAGATCTGGTAACACCGTCACTGGGACCTGGTTTGCGTTTAGCGTGAGGCGATCACCACATCGTCCGGCAATCGCGCCAAGAGGTTCAAATACGCCATTATCCTGTTTATTCTCAATAATATCGTCGAGCTGATAACGAATAATTGGCTGAGTTTTACGACGAAAATCGGTAATGATTGGGCTGTAATGAGTACGTTCGGTATTCAGCCAATGTTTTTCGATGTAAACAACATCTTGATTCCAGCGCATTTGTCCATGCTGATCCGTACATGCAAGAAAACCTTCGGTACATTGATAGACTTCATGGAGTTCGCTGTCGAACCGTTGAGAAATAAAGTGACGGTCACTCTCAGTTAGGACTTCTGCACCAGAAATGATCCGCTGTGGTTGAATTTCGGGTTGACCAAATTGACCGCTGAACTGGGCACAGAGCTGAAGAGCTTGCGCACTACCAACCAAAAGCGTGGGTTGGAACTCATCTAGCTCTTTTATCCATTCTTGGTAAGGTTTGGTTAAATCGGCATAAAAGAATGTAACAGGCCCTTTCGCGACGGATTTATACAGTGGGCTGTTGGCCCGCAAGGCTAGTGCAATTCGGTGCTTTTGCCATAGGTTGGGCAAAAGGCGAGCCAATATATTGCCGGCCCACAGTTGTGTTTCCTGCTTGTCAGCAAGAAACAGCCCGCGCATGCCTGATGTGCCCGAAGAAAGCCCAACAGTAACATCGCCAACTTTCGAAGCGGCAAAGTTGCGTGACTGCTCTGCTTTGAGTGCCTGCTGCATTAACTGTTCAGCATCTAAGCCCTTCGTATTCAACTCTGAAAGGTTCTCCATCATGGTTTGCTTATTCATGATAGGGAAATCACTGAGTGGTGCACCTTGAAGTGAGCGGTAATACGGTGAATGGCGGCATACCCAATCCAAGTGTTGCGTTAAGTGTTGTTGCTGCCATGTTTCGACTTGTTCCCTTGAGCCGAAGGGGCGGTAGCGGGTTCGCCAGAATTCTGAGATAAGCGTTATCACTTCATCCACCCTTCTTTGATTAGCTGCTGGATAGTTCCCTGACAATGTGAAGGCACGAAGCGAACAAAGTGGTGGGTTTGTTGGTAGCAACTTCTCAACTCGGAGAGGGTGTTTTTATAGGCCTTTGTGTCATCGCAAAGCATGTTAGCCAGCCAGTGCTGATCGATATTTTCACTCAAGCTCTCAATTAACCAACATGCATCGGCGAGTAAGAACAGCCAACCTTGGTCTCTTTTAACCAGCAAGCCCACTTGGCCAGCTGCATGGCCTGGCAAGCTAACCATATAAATAAATCCATCGTCGAACATGTCTTTACAGAGCAAATTAACACCTTGGCACTGAGGAAGGATTTGGCTGATTGATACAGAAAAGTCACTATGAATGAATAAGTTAGATTCAAGTTGTGGAGGAAGTAGAGCTTTTAGGTATCCTTTTCTTACGCCTCCAATTCGACCACTTTTAGTAATTGCATCCACCCCTTTTTGTTGGCAATGCAATTGAGAGTGGGAAAACTCAGACACGGCAGCAATGTGATCAGCATGGAAGTGGGAAAGTACTAAGTGTTCAATATCATGAGGTTTGAGACTTTCTTTTGCTAACTGCGCAACAATTCCGTGTTCTTTTTTATAGCGACAAGGTGTTGTCCAAGCATAAAAACGTTCAGGGAAGGGGCGAGTCGCGCTAAAAAAATGCTCGTGATATCCCGTGTCAAACAGGATGTTGCCTTGTGTTGGGTGCTGAATTAACGCAACGGCTGCCGGAAATGCTCTAGGCTTGATACCAGAACCTGGTTTGACAACAAAGCCTGGGTGTACGCAGTGTCCAGCCTCAAAGATTTTTATTTTTAGACCAGTTTGCATACTGCTGTATTCCTTCTTGAATTGAAAAAAGCGGTTGGTAATTCAGTGTTTGTTTCGCCTTGCTGATATCCAGAGTTTGATGATAGTTAAACAATCCTGCGCTGTATGAGGTGAGCCTTGGTTCTGGCTGATGTGGTAAGTGCCTTCGTATTTGCTCACTGAGCTTTAATAATGGTGATACAACGCCGTATGGTAATGATTGTAACGTTACTTTTAGGTTTAACCCCTCACATAAAGCTTGCAGAACAGTCTCAATTGGCATTGGTTCGTTGTTGGAAATGTTGAACACATCACCATGCTGAAGTTGGCCTGCCTGAGTGCAAGCGAGCATCGCTGCATGGGCAACGTTGTCTACATAGGTCAGATCAACCACAGGATTTCTACCCGATGGCAGAAGCAGAGTGTTGTTTTTTATCGCCTTAAGCACTCTTGGGATAATCGCGCGATCATTGGGTCCAAAAATGCCACGCGGTCTTAAAATGATCGCTTTGCTTTGGCCTTTTACGGCTTCAATTTCCGATAGGTATTTTGTGTGTGCGTAATCATTACACCAGTATGAAGCTATGGCGTCGGTTTCTCGAATATTCCAACGGTCTTGATGGTCAAAGTAGACGCTGGTGGAGGAAATATTGATAAAACGCGAGATTTGATAGGTATTAGCCGCATTGACGAGGTTTTTGGTGGCATCTACATTGGCTTGATAAAACGCCTGCCACTTTCCCCATGGGCTTGAGAGAGCGGCACAATGGATGATTGCATCCATACCTTGGCATACCGCATGAACTGCTGAGTGGTCTCTTAAATCGACTATATGTGGGATAACATCGAATTGCTCGGCGAGTTGTTTAGCGATGACTGTATTTCGTGCTGTAAAGTGCAGTTCATGCTGCTGGTGAAACATTCTCAGAATTGCGCTACCCAACATCCCGCTGCCACCAGTGACCAATATCTTCATAGTTTTAGCACTCCCATCCCTAGTGACAACCCTGCGGCGGTGCCAGCTAATAACACATGTTTTCCTGCGGCTTCTGGCTGATTACGCAGCCAGTGTAAGTTAATTGGGAGTGAGGCGGCGACTTGGTTTCCCAAAGTCGAAAAGTGATTAACGGTTTTCTCTGTTGGTAGCCCGGTGAGTGAAGGCAGTTTTTTTAATCCATGCGCGCTGGCTTGATGAGGAAGAAAATAATCAATATCGCTGAATGTTACCGGAGAGGCGTCAAACCCTTTTTTTAGAAACGCTGGTAAGGCTTTACGCACATGTTTAAAGAGTGCTTTGCCCTCCATCTCAAACTGGCAACTTTTTAAATAGGCTTGATGCTCGGAGGTATGCGGATTGATATGACTGCCTCCGCCCTTAATTTGACAAAATGAATACCCGGTATGATGCGTTTCAAAGTGACTGGTGAGCAATCCATCATCGTTGTGTTCTTCGAGCAAAAATGCGGCGGCACCGTCCGCGAATAAGGTTGCAACTTCTGGTTTGAGCGTAAAATTTCGATTCAGTGTGATGCCAGTGGCGAGTTCGCTGGTGACAATAAGAATCCGACGGTACCGTTTTGCTAAGAATAGACTCTGAGCAAGATCAAGCGCAGAGAGAAAGGATAAACAGGTGCTGTTCAAATCAAAGCTTTCTAGCCATGTTGGAGCGTCTAACGCGGCGAGAACCGCTGAGGCGTCGTAGGGTAGAGACTGGTGGTGTGTGCCGCTAGCGTAGATAAGAAGATCAACGGAGCTTAAGGTATGTGTGTTTCCTAAACACTGCTCTATTGCCTGCACTGCCATGTAAATAGCGGTCTCTTTTGTATTGGCTACATGACGATATTCAACGTCGAATTTATTTCGGCTGGTCCCTGGCGCTAATTTTAGGAAGCGATCCATCTCTCGATCAGACCATTGATTCGTTGGCAGGTAGCTTCCACTGGAAACGATGTTAAAGCCCATTATTCTCTATACACTTATTAAAAACGTCGTTCAAAATAAACCACGTTGCATATTGAAGCTATGGCGAGCGAGATGAAAAATAAACAGAACAAAACAAATGGGAGTAAGAGCACGCTTTGGGTGCAATGCTGAGAATGAATTTTCAGGAATGAGCCAGGCTTTGATTTGCTGGCTCAATATGAATAGAGTGAGGGTTACTTCTTGAATTTCGCCAAAATACGATCCAAATGGTTTGCAAATTCGCGTCGATCGGTTTGAGAAAGCGCGGCGGGCCCACCTGTCTGAATTCCGCTTGAACGCATGGTTTCCATAAAGTCGCGGATATTTAGGCGAGCTTTGATGGTGTCTTTTGTATAGAGCTCGCCACGAGAACTGAGGGCTTGAGCGCCTTTAGAGATAACCTCATCTGCAAGCGGAATATCTGACGTGATCACCAAATCGTTGGCTTCTACACGCTTGACGATTTCGTTGTCTGCGATGTCAAATCCCGCAGGGACTTGTAGCGAGTGGATGTTGTCTCTTTTCGGCACAGGGACAACGTGGTTAGCGACAAACGTACATTCAATCCCCGTACGCTCGGCGGCACGCACAATGGTTTCGCGAATAACTTTCGGACACGCGTCTGCATCTACCCATAACTTCATGATGATTTCTCACTGAGTTTCGCTTCTAACTCTTCAATACGAATGACTAGCATTTTTACGGTGCGTTCTAGGGCTTCAAGACGATCATTATCGGTGTGGTGCTGTGCTGCGATTTCAACCTTGGGTACGCGTTGAGCACTCTTCCAACTTTTTATTGCGGTGATTAACGCTGGCATTGGAACTGGCGTTTTCAATCGTGCTTTCACTAACGCTACGGTTGGCTCTTTTCCTTGTTGTTGCAACTGTTCCATTGCCGTTTCTAATTCTTTAGTAACGTCTTGAGTTAACATTTTTAATCCTTAACAACGATATATCTATCATCATACGTTGAGTGCGCTGATTTGGCGAATGGCATTTTGGAGAGTGTAGTGTGAGAGATCTCTTACATAGGTTGTGAGAGAAAACGATTTCGTAAGCGGAAAAAGAGAAAATAAAGAGCTTAAGTTTATGATAAATAATGATTTAACAACTTGTTAACTAATGTGAGAGCCAAATATTTATCTTGGATAGATTGTCTATTTTTGGAAAAGGCGTAAATTGAGAGTTGTCAGCAGGAAGCAGACATGGAACAGGAAAGCACCAAGGATTTGGTTATCGTCAGGAAGACGATTTGGTTGGTCAGGATGATTAATCAAGCATGGAGCGTAGGACATTGTAAGGATACGATCATCAATAGGATGTTGATGACTAAGGATAGACAATGGACCCCTCTAGGATTGAGGTTATGGACAGCATCAGGAAGATGCAAGGGACACCGCTCAAGGAACAAGTGACGTGTGCTAACGAGGAATGTTAGCAGTCAGGATGATAAGGACACCGCTAGGACGGCGACGTAAGGAATAAGCTGACGGAATCAGCCACTATTATGGATGATGCATGGAGCACTTTTAGTAGCCGGACTGCTGCGAGTAAGACCATGACCCCGATACTTATGTGTCGGGGTCTTTCTTATATAAAAACGATATCCAGTGTTCTCATTGAATTAAGCATCTCGATGTTACTTGGGGATATCAATATCACAAAATATATAAACTCCTAATAACACTTAATAAAAAACAACTCAGATCAATATCCTTTCCAACCAGTTGGTTTAACTTTCGGCTTCTCTACAAGGTGTTATGCCCGCAATCATTGAGCATGTTCAGCTCATCGAGTTTGTGATCTGCGGATAGATTAAGTTTGTTGTAATCAAGGAACAGATGTGGCCATAGTAACCAGAAGAATGCTTCTTCTACCCTACAATGAGTCGTTGCAACTAGAATTCGTCATGCTGAATTGCTGTGCGAAAAACCGTGCTGAATTGAATGGTCCGTATACAGTTGCGTCTGCCAAACAGATGTTTGAGAAAATACTGGATGATGAGAACATTTATAGTATGGCAGTGCTAGAGAGCACCAGTCGTGACTATATGGGGCACGTGTTCATTGCTAATCTCGATTCCGAACCTGAATTAGGGTTTATTTTTGATAAATCATATTGGGGTAAAGGGTTAGCAACAGAAGCACTAAAAGCATTTTTCCCCAAAGCGTGCCGTGAATTGGGCTTGAATAAGGTGAAAGCTAACGTGAATAGCAATCATCAAGCTTCTATGGCAGTACTGAAAAAGCTGGGATTTGTTGAAACAAAAGAAAGTAAGGATAT
This sequence comes from Vibrio sp. 947, assembly GCF_033339115.1. Classification (NCBI taxonomy): domain Bacteria; kingdom Pseudomonadati; phylum Pseudomonadota; class Gammaproteobacteria; order Vibrionales; family Vibrionaceae; genus Vibrio; species Vibrio sp. 947. The sequence continues at coordinate 321,083 of NZ_JAWOTX010000005.1, forward strand.
ATATGGTCCTTACTTTGAAATGGAATTTACAAGCGATGCGGTGGTAGGTGAAAGTTCTGCGGCCTGAAACCGACCATGGTTAACTCTCCTTGGTAGCAATCGTCACCAAGAGATGAAAACTCAAATTGATACACCGTATGCCAACGCCAGACTCCGTCTGGCGTTTTTAGTTTATGGGCACCAAAGGCGATGCTGATTAATTGGAGATCCAATTGCTCACATTTACGCGTGATGGCCGCTTTTGCGAGTTCGGCTTGGCGACGCTGTTGCCAAAACAGGTAACAGAAAAAGCAGAGCCCTAAAATTGCTAAAAGATCACCAATCATTCCTGAACCTTTCTTAGCTTTTTGTTGTTTGTTGTAAGCTTACTAGCGCATTTGCTAGTTCCTCTGATGGGTTTGAATGCAGCAAAGGCAATAACACCATTCTTAACTCTGGCAGCATCACTAAATCGGCAAATAACTGATTAAATAGGGCTTGATTACCGGTTTGAGCTAAACGCAGCAAAAACCGTTCTGCTACCTCTTCATTGGCGAGTAAGTGCCAAGCGCGACCCGCCACACCAATCAATACCTCCTGATGGCTTAAACGAGGGCTATGCAATATCGCATCTAATACTGGAGAGGCGACTTCTGTTGGTGCACCAGCAAGGGCTCGGATAAGTGCTGAAAGTAGGAAGAGATCAGGTTCGCTACTTGCGATTTCTTGCTGTGCCTTTTCCGCGATACGTTCTGCTAAACGCTCTTGAAGCTCTACATGCTCAAGCGCACCTAATAGTGCATAAAGTGGCTCATTTGGTAGGTGGTTCAACGCTTTGCGTATCATTACCCCGTTTTGCTCTTTTTCCAGGCGAGCGGCTATGTCTGTGATACCTTGCAGACCTACAGTTTGCCAATTATCCCAGCCTAAACCTCCAGAGAAGTAATGCTGGGTATGCTCGTAATATTGGCTGGTAGGAAGATTGAGGTTTGCGCGGACCTGGCTATGAAACACGGCCATTTTATCTTCGGAAGGTTTGAAAGTGTATGGGTTGTTAGACAGCTTTTGTTGTTGCTCTTCAGTGATATCATCATTGAGGCGTGTTCCCATAGCCTCTACAACGTATTTAATGAAATTGCCGATATCCGCTTGCTTTAACAAACCACGCTCGTCCAATTCAAACTTTAGAAACCAAATCCAAGGTTGCTTTTGTTCATTCCAATAAGCGATGGCAAGGTGTGCTTTACGCTGCATTGGAAATGGGTAAGGTGCTTGACCTTTTTCTACATCGGTAAACTCTTTTTTAGCGATGGTTTTGATACGGCGACCAAGATCGAAGATTTGATAATCACAGTGGCTGTTGTTCAACAGTTGAGTGAGGGTTTGAATGTTTTCCATTAAATACGACGTCCTAACGTTCTTTTCACAAGAAATGGTATCATTCTCGGCTAATTCAAGGTTCGAGATAGAATTAATGGTAATAAATACTCAATTGGTCGACTTACTTCACCAACTTGAAACGCAGCTTAGAGAGCATAAATTGTGGCAATACACTATGCCTTCAGAGCAAGCCTTACAGAGTGCGGAGCCATTTGCGATTGATACGTTGCATCCTCATGAATGGTTGCAGTGGATTTTTATAGCCAGAATGCACGCACTAGTGAAAAATAACCAACCACTGCCAAGAGGGTTTTCTCTCGAGCCCTATTTTTCAGAAGCGTGGAAGCAGGAACCGCAGTTCGCAGAGCTGCTCGTTACAATCCGAACCATTGACGAACTGTGTAAGTAAACGAATGCTAGAACAAGAACTAACGCGATCTTCAGAACCACTTGAGCTGGAGATCGTTTATCAGGATGAATATTTTGTAGCGGTCAACAAGCCTGCAGGCATGTTAGTGCATCGCAGTTGGTTAGATAAACACGAAACTCAGTTTGTCATGCAAACTTTGCGCGACCAAATTGGTCAGCATGTGTTCCCATTGCATCGTCTGGATCGTCCAACATCTGGTGTGCTCGTGTTTGCGTTGTCGAGTGAAGTCGCATCACAAGTCATGCCGATGTTTGCTGAACATAAAATGGAAAAGACATACCACGCAATAGTACGTGGTTGGATTGAGGAAGAGGGCGTCTTGGATTACGCGCTCAAAGTCGAGTTAGACAAGATTGCGGATAAGTTCGCTTCACAAGAAAAAGAAGCGCAAGAAGCGGTGACGGAATATAAGCCGTTGGCTAAAGTGGAGGTTCCCTATTCGACGGGTAAATTTCCTACAACGCGTTATTGCTTAGTTGAGATGAAACCTAAAACGGGGCGTAAGCACCAACTTCGTCGTCATATGGCACATCTACGCCATCCGATCGTGGGTGATACAACGCACGGGGATGGAAAGCACAACAAGCTGTATCGCACAGAGTTTGATTCTCATCGTTTGCTACTGCATGCTTCAGAGTTACGGTTCGTCCATCCATTTACCGATCAAGAGATTGTCATGACGGCTAATCTTGATGAAACTTGGCAGCAATTGTTCACTCGATTTGCGTGGGATGAATCGATGGTTAACCGATAATCGGTGCAGTTAGATCTAGATAATGATTGGGTACAAATAAAAAGGGTTAGCATCAATGCTAACCCTTTTTTAATATTTTGTGCCGTCCTAAATAAGGTTGACACTTTCCACCCCCAAAATTGGAGAGTGTTATGAAATCAACAACTAAAAGAACT